>JANMPV010000361.1:0-5026 GCA_031370045.1 Novosphingobium sp.
TGGCTGTCACCAAGAAGTGGCCAGCCTCAATGGTTCTCAGCCCCCCAGGGCCGCCTTCAGGTCCTCGCCGAGGTCGGTCTTTTCCCACGGAAACAGGTCGCCCTCGGGCTTGCGACCGAAGTGGCCGTAGGCGGCGGTGGTGCGGTAGATCGGCTTGTTGAGGCCCAGGTGGGTGCGGATGCTGCGCGGGGTCAGCCCGCCCAGCTTGGCAATGCCCATGATCGCTTTTTCGATGACGTCGTCGCCGACTTTGCCGGTGTCGTGCGTATCGACATACAGCGACAGCGGCTTGGACACCCCGATCGCATAGGCGAGCTGGATCGTGCAGCGCGTGGCGAGGCCCGCCGCGACGATGTTCTTGGCCAGATAGCGGGTGATGTACGCGGCCGAGCGGTCGACCTTGGTCGGATCCTTGCCGCTGAACGCGCCGCCGCCGTGCGGGGCCGCGCCGCCATACGTATCGACGATGATCTTGCGTCCGGTGAGCCCGGCGTCGCCGTCGGGCCCGCCGATCACGAAGCTCCCGGTCGGGTTGATGTGGTACTCGGTCTCGCGCAGCAGCACCGGCGGAAGAATTTCGGCGATCACGCGCTTCACATAGGCGTGGAGCTGGGCTTCCTTTTCGCCCTCGTCAAAACCCTCGGCGTGCTGGGTCGAGACGACGATCGCAGTCGCGGCCACTGGCAGGCTGCCTTCATAGCGCAGCGTAACCTGGCTCTTGGCGTCGGGTTCAAGAAACGGCGCCGCGCCCGAGTGGCGATCGGCGGCCATGCGCTGGAGGATCTTGTGGCTGTAATACAGCGTCGCGGGCATCAGATCGGGGGTTTCGTCGGTCGCGTAACCGAACATGATCCCCTGGTCGCCTGCGCCTTCGTCCTTGTTGCTGCCGGCATCGACACCCTGCGCGATGTGCGCGGACTGGCCGTGGAGCCGGTTGATCAGCTCGAACTTGTCCCAATGAAAGCCGTCCTGCTCATAGCCGATCTCGCGAACCGTCCGCCGCACGGTGGCCTCGATTTCTTCCTTCGCGCCGGGCGCCCAATAGCCGTTGGCAGCCCATTCCGGACGGGCTTCGTCATACATCGGCAGGCAGCGGATTTCGCCCGCCAGAACCACCAGCTGGGTGGTGGTCAGGGTCTCGCAGGCAACGCGCGATTCATCATCCTTGCCGAGCATGAGATCGACGATCGCATCCGAAATCTGGTCCGAAACCTTGTCCGGATGGCCTTCGGAAACGCTTTCGGAGGTGAACAGGTAGTCGCTGCGCATGGCTCGATCCGTTATATAAAGAAAGCTTTATGTCAGGCGCGCGGCCTTAGCGGGGGCGGCGGCGCAAGGCAACCAGCGACAGCGCAAGCAAGACTATCGCCCAGCCAAGCGCAAGCACGTTGCCGGTGCGGGCGAACAGCGTGGGCGGGTGCGCGCGCGGCACCACCCCGTCGATCCGCGCCGCGCGATCCTCGGCGATGTGCCCGCGGACCACGCCATTGGCATCGATTGCGGCGCTGATCCCGTTGGTGGTGGCGCGAAGCACCGGCAGCCCCTCTTCGATCGCGCGCATCCGTGCCTGGGCGAGATGCTGGGGCGGGCCGAAGCGGCCGAACCAGCCGTCGTTGGACGGGTTGAACAGGAAATCGGGGCGGTTGGCGCGCTCGACCACCTGGCCCGAAAAGATGATTTCGTAGCATACCTGCACCCCAATCTTGCCCCACGGCTGCAACGCCAGCGTGCGCGGGCCGGGGCCGGAGCGGAAATCGAGCGTACCCGCGACGAGACGCGACAGGCCGAGCGGCTCGAGCAGTCCGCGCATCGGCAGGTACTCGCCATAGGGCACGAGGTGTGCCTTGATGTAGCCGCTGCGGATGCGGCCATCGCTGTCGAGCGCGGTCACCGCGTTGTCGGCGGCGATCACCCGACGGTGCTGCATCACCAGATCGACCGCGCCGGTCAGCAGCAGGCTGCCCGGGCCGATCACCCGCCCGATCCGCTCGCGCGCCAACGCGGGGTCGCCGCCGTAGGTGGTCTCGCCATAGAACAGCGCGGGATAGCCGGGGCGCAGATAGTCGGGGACGCCGGATTCGGGCCACAGCACGACCCGCCGCTGCCCCGGATGCCGCGCCAGGCTGAGCCCGGCGGTGCGGCGGAACTGGCTTTCGTATTTACTGGCGTCGGTCAGCTCGTCCTGCGGAATGTTGGGCTGGACCAGCGTGAACGGCATTGTGCCGGGTTGCGCGGCGGGGGTGTAGAGCTGGGGCAGAAGCAGCGCGAGGATCGGCGCGGCGGTGAGCGCGAGCTTGCGCGTCAAACGCGCCTCGCGGACGGCCAGCCACCAGCACCCGCCCAGCAGCACCGCCAGCGCCGACAGCGCATACGTCCCCAGCCACGGCGCGATCAGCGCGAGACCGGGGCGTTGCCACGGCCCCAGCGTCACCATCCCCAGCGGGTTCCACACGAACCCGGTGAAGACCCAGCTGCGCAGCCATTCGGTGATCGTCCATAGCGCGGCGAAGGCAAGGACGAGGGCGACTGAGCCCCTCCTCTTCAGGGGAGGGGTTGGGGGTGGGGTCTCGCGCCACTCGCCAACGCCGGATGCAGACGACAGACCCCACCCCAACCCCTCCCCTGAAGAGGAGGGGTCTAAGAGGCGCACAATCAGCCACGCCCCCACCGCCGCCAGCATCGGATAGACCGCCAGGTACAGCGCCAGCACAACCACCGCGATCCAGCCGAGCCACGCGGGCATTTCGGCCTGATAGGTGAACGCGGTGGCGATCCAGCCGTTGCCGAAGGTGAAGTGGCCCACCCCGAACAGCCAGCCGATCAGCGCGGCGCGTTTCCACGTCGGCGCGGTCGCGATCAGGTGGAGCAGCACCGCCAGCGCGGCCAGCGTAGCGGGCCACCATGATAGCGGCGCAAACCCGGTCGCCGAAACCAGCCCGGCCAGCGCAGCGGTCAAACGAGGGCGGCGCAGCAGCACCGGGATTACCACGCGCGTCGCGGGGTCAGTTTGTCACCACCTCAAGCGGTTCGCCGCCATCGACGATCGGGATCTTGCGCGGACGACCCCGGCGGCGCGGAGCCGGGGCGTCCTCGGCCTCATCCTCGATAACCGCAGCGCGCGATTCGGCGATTGCGGGGGGCAGGATCGACGGATCGAGACCCAATGGCTCATCGCTTTCGGCGTTTTGTCCGGGCGCCGGGCGCTCTTCACGCTCACGCCGCGGACGCAGCCCACGGGTGTTGCGGACGAACGGATTGGCACCGCCGGGCTCGCCTTGGCCGCCTTCTGAATCGGAAGGTTGGGCGACAGGCTGAGCGGTTTCGCCGCGCGGGCGCTGGGGTCCGCGCTGTTCATAGCCGCGCGCCTCGCGGGCGTCGTCTGGCGGGCGCTGCTCGCGCGGTTCACGCGGCTCGAGGGCTTCGCGATTTTCCCGAGGTTCGCGCACTTCACGTGGCTCACGGACATCACGAGGTTCACGCACTTCACGCGGCTCTCTGGGCTCGCGCGGTTCCTCGCGGCGATAGCTGACCGGCTGGTCGAAGCCGGGGATATCGTTTTCGTTGCCGAATTCGCCGTCGTCGCCCTGGTCGTAGCCGCCGCCCTCGCCGGAATTCTCGTCACGGCGTCCGCCGCGCTGCTCGTCCTGGCGGACGCGGGTGTCGGCGCTGACCCGGAAATAGTGGTCGGCGAACTGGAGATAGTACTCGGCCTGGACGCGATCACCGTTGAGGTGCGCGTCCTGCGCCAGCTTGCGGTATTTCTCGAGCATCTGGGGCGCGTTGCCGCGCGCCCGGCTGTCGATCCGGTTGAGCTGTTGGCCACCACCCTGCGGGCGATTGTTGTTGCCCCGCCCGCGGCGCCGGTTGTTGCTGTTATTGTTACGATTGTTATTGTTGCTGTTGTTGTTCAAGACAGCCTCGTCCTCTGGCTGGAGCAAGCGGACGGCAGTGGGCCGGACCGGTCGCGAAACACCCCCTCACGCGCCACTCGGCATCGCAAGGGTCCCTCATCTGCGGTGCGGAGCGGGGCGCTGGCCCTTGCGCTGCTGCAAATGGTGAAGTGGGCCTGGCGGGTGGGAGCGTATCATCCACCTGCTGGCTTGCCTTTCGGTTAATGCCTATCGCCCGGCTTGCCAAGTGGTTTCTTGCCAGACGCCTTCTTCAACGTAAGCGCGAGCGCACGGGGGCGCCCGGCGAGATCGCGGTGGAGGATGGCCGCTAACCCCGCAGCAGCGCCGAGCCGAGCCACGGCATCGCCCTGGGTCGAGCCGATTTCGACGATCGCGAGCCCGCCCGGTTCGAGCAGCGCGGCTAGTTGCGGGATCAGCACGCGATAGGCGTCGAGGCCCTCGGCCCCCGCAAACAGCGCCCCCGCCGGTTCGTGCCCGCGCACCTGATGGGCGAGCGCGGCGTCGGTTTCGACATAGGGCGGGTTGGCGAGGATCAGGTCGAACCGGCCGAGCGCGTCGGACCAGCCGGGGCGAGTCCAATCAGCGTGGAGAATGCGCGCGCGCGGGGCCATCTCAAGCCGTCCGGCATTGGCTGCGGCAACCGCCACCGCCGCGAGCGAGCGGTCGATCCCCACCCCGTGCGCGGCGGGCCACAAGGAGAGCGCGGCGAGCAGCAGTGCCCCCGATCCGGTGCCGAGATCGAGCAGGCGCGCAGGCGGGCGGTCGGCGAGGTAGGCCCGCGCCGCCTCGATCAGCGTCTCGCTATCGCCGCGCGGGATCAGCGCGTCGGGGGTGACGATCAGGTTCAGCCCGTAAAACTCCTGATGGCCCAGGATGTACGCGACAGGTTCGTGCTTGAGCCGCCGCAAAACGAGCGATGCGATCCCCGCGGGGACCGGGTCGCGCATCATGTCGAGCAGCATGGTGGTACGCGAAACGCCCAGCACATGCGCCACCAGCAGCTCGGCATCGAGCCGCGGCGTGTCGGAAACCGCGGCAAGAACCTCGGCGGCCTCGCGGATGCCAAGCACGACGGTCATCGGGCGAGCGTTGGCGCACGTGCTTCGACAGGCTCA
>JANMPV010000391.1:0-7265 GCA_031370045.1 Novosphingobium sp.
CGCGGCGTGCTCTCCGGCCCGCTCGACCAGCGCGCGCTGGAACCCGGCCAGCCCGGCGTCGGCGTGGTCGAGTGCATCGCGCACCCACAGCTTGAAATCGGTCGCGACCTGATCGTTGCGGCTGCGCGCGGTGTGGAGCCGCCCCGCCACCGGCCCAATTGCCTCGGCGAGCAGACTTTCGGTGGTCATGTGGATGTCTTCGAGGTCCCAGTCCTCGGGCACGCCTTCGGCCGCATAGCGCGCGGCGATGCCGTCGAGCCCGGCGGCGATGGTCGCGGCATCCTCGCCCGAAACAATACCCTGCGCCCCCAGCATGGCGACGTGCGCCTTGCTGGCGGCGATGTCCTGGCGCCACAGCGCCTTGTCGAACGGGATCGAGGCGTTGATTTCGCGCATGATCGCGCTAGGCCCGGCAGCGAACCTGCCGCCCCACATGCTGTTGGAGCCTACTCCCTTGTCAACTCGGCCATCCTCGCGCTCGCTCACTGTAGCCGTCCTTACTGCCGCGCTGTTCGCAGGCGGATGCGATAGGCAAACCGCCGAACCCGCGCAACCGGCGGCGACCGACGGTGGCGAATCGGCGCAGAAGACCTTCAACGGCACGCTCAGCATCGAAAACCGCGGAGCGCGGATGCCCGATTTCGCGCTCAGCGACCCGGCGGGCAAGAAGCTGACCAGCGCCGATCTCAAAGGCAAGCCGGTGCTGATCAACCTGTGGGCGACGTGGTGTGGGCCGTGCGTGCTTGAAATGCCGATGCTCGACAAGCTCGCCGGTGCGGACGGCGGCAAGCTGCGGGTGGTGACAGTGAGCCAGGATTTGCAGGGCGCTCAAAAGGTCGTGCCGTTCTTCGCCAGCCGCAAGTTCGCGCACCTGGAACCGTGGCTCGATCCCGACAACACCCTGGGCGATCACTACGCCACCGGCATTCTGCCGACCACGGTGCTCTACGACGCGCAGGGGCGCGAGGTGTGGCGGATGATCGGCGGCCACGACTGGGCCGGGCCAAGAACGGCGGCTATGCTGGCCGATACGGTGGGGTAAAGCGCTCGACCCTCGACCCCCTCCCCCACCCCCGATCGTCCTGAGGAGGCTCGAAGCCGAAGGCAGAGTGCCGTCTCGAAGGACCGCGAATAGCGCAATGGTTCGAGACGGGCCTTCGCTGCGCTCTGTCCCTCCTCACCACGAACGGGTTTGGGTTCAGCGTTGCGATACTTGAGCTATAGCGTCCGAATGATCGCCGAGAAATCGAGCCCGCCGTTGCCCGCGGCGGCGAAGGCTTCGTAGAGTTCCTCGGCGCGCTGACCCATAGGCACTTGCGCGCCCGCGTCCTTGGCTGCAGCCATCGCCAGCCTTAAATCCTTGAGCATCAGCGCAGTCGCGAACCCGCCCTGATAGCCGTTGTCCGCCGGGGTCTGGGGACCGACTCCGGGGACCGGGCAATAGCTGGTCATCGACCAGGTCTGGCCGCTGGCCTTGCTGGCGATGTCGAAGAACACCTGCCCGTCGAGGCCGAGCTTGTCGGCAAGCTGGAACGCCTCGCACGTCGCGATCATCGTCGCGCCCAGGATCATGTTGTTGCAGATCTTGGCGGCCTGCCCCGATCCCGCCTGCCCGGCGTGGATCACCGCCTTGCCCATCTTGGCCAGGATCGGCTCAGCGCGCGCGAACGCTGAATCGTTGCCACCGACCATGAACGTCAGCGTCCCGCCGTTGGCCGCCGCGATCCCGCCCGAGACCGGGGCATCGACCATCTCGTAGCCCGCTTTGGAGGCAGCATCGGCCACCTCGCGCGCGCTGGCGACGTCGATGGTCGAGCAATCGAGCAGCAGCGCGGTGGTCGGGGCATGGCCGATCACGTCGCTGGCATAGACCTGTTTCACGATTGCGCCGTTGGGCAGCATCGTGACAACCGCCTCGACGCCCGCGACTGCCTCGCGCACCGACGCGAAGGTCTGCGCACCATTGTCGCGCGCGCGGCTCGTGGCTTCGTCGCTCAGGTCGAAGGCGCGCACCTCGTGCCCCGCCGTGACCAGATTCGCAGCCATCCCGCCGCCCATGTTGCCGAGGCCGATGAAGGCGATTTTCATGTCAGCGACCTTTCCAAACGCCCGTGCGCTTCTCGATAAACGCCGCCATGCCTTCCTTCTGATCCTCGGTGCCGAACAGGCCGTTGAACAGGCGGCGTTCGAACAGCACGCCCTGCGCCAGCCCGGTCTCGAACGCGGCGTTGACCATTTCCTTAGCTGCCAGCGCGGCGAGCGGCGGCATCGCGGCGATTTCGGTAGCGGTCTTGAGCGCGGCGGCCTTCAGTTCGGCAAGCGGCACAATCCGCGCCACCAGCCCGGCAGCTTCGGCTTCGACCGCGTCCATCATCCGTCCGGTCAGGCACATTTCCATCGACTTGGCCTTTCCGATTGCGCGCGTCAGGCGCTGGCTGCCGCCCATTCCGGGGGTGACGCCGAGCTTGATTTCGGGCTGGCCGAACTTGGCGTTATCGGCGGCGATGATGAAATCGGCCATCATCGCCAGCTCGCAGCCGCCGCCCAGGGCATAGCCGCTGACCGCCGCGATCCACGGCTTGCGCGTCGCGGTGACCCGGTCGTAGCCGGCGAACAGCCCGCCGCCATAGACCGAGCCGAAAGTCTGCTCGCCCATCTCCTTGATGTCAGCACCCGCGGCAAATGCCTTGTCCGACCCGATCAGCACCACGCAGCGTTGCCCCGGATCGGCATCGAATGCGGCAAATGCGGCGATCAGGTCGCCTAGCACCCGCGAATTGAGCGCATTGAGCGCCTGGGGCCGGTTGAGCGTAACCACCGTGACCGCGCCGTGGGTTTCGACGAGGATCGTTTCGTAAGTCATAGCGGGCTCCATGCTTCGAGTTCGGGAAGCGGCCGGAAAAATTCATCGACCATCGCGTCGGTTACAGCTTCGGCAGTAGCGGGGATCCAGCGCGGTGAGCCGGTCTTGTCGACGAGCAACGCCCTGACGCCTTCGAGAAAATCATGCTGGCGAAAGATCCGGTGGACGATGCCGAATTCGAGCTCCATCTGCTCGGCAAAAGTCTCCAGCTTGGGACTCTCGACAAACAATCGTAGCGAAATCTTGCAGCAAATCGGCGATTTTGTGCGGAGCGTGGCCAGTTCCTTGTGCGCCCATTCGCTCGGATCGGCCTCAAGCGCGGCAATGATGTCTTCAAGCCGGTCCGACGCGAACAGCCGGTCGATCTTCTCGATATTTTCGAGAATCCGCGCCGCCGGAGGGGCGATCGAGGCTTCGGCGAGGATCGCCGCGACGCCATCGGGATTCGCGCAAATCCGCGCTTTCACCTCGTCCACCGAGTCCGAGGATATGTAATGGGTGGCGAGCCGCAGCGCGAGGCATTCGGCCCCGTCGAGCTTTGCCCCGGTCAACGCCAGAAACTGAGCCACCCGCCCGCGCAGCCGCGACAGATAGCGTCCACCGCCAACATCGGGAAACAGGCCAATCCCGGTTTCGGGCATCGCGAACCTGGTCCGCTCGGTCACGATCCGGTATTTGCAGGGCAGCGAAATGCCGACCCCACCGCCCATCGTAATGCCATCCATGAACACCGCGCCCGGCTTCTCATAAGTATACATCAGATGGTTCATCCGATATTCCTGAAAGAAGAACGCCTGCCCGGCTGCGCCATGGCCTTTGGCGCTGTTGGCGATCGCCAGCACATCGCCGCCCGCGCAAAACCCGCGCCCCTCCAGATGATCGATGATGATCAGCTTGACCTGCGGGTCGTGCCGCCAGGCCACAAGCGCTTCGATCATTTCTCGGACCATCGTCAGATTGAGGGCATTGATCGCCTTAGGCCGGTTCAACCGCAACCGGCCGACACCGCCGTCTTTATAGGTGACGGCTTCATTCGAGGTCAGGCAATTCACTGCAATTCTCGCTTATGCGTGGGTCGTGAGGACGTAAGACCCGGGTGCCGGTTCCAGCGCGGGCAAGGCTCCACTGCCCGGAATGCGCGGCGATACGCGGCCACTCGGGCCATGCGCGGTCAACCATTCGTCCCACACCGGCCACCACGATCCGGGCATTTTTTCGGCCGATTCACGCCATGCGTCGGCCGTTTCGGCAAGCTTGGCATTGCGCCAGTAGCCGTGCTTGTTGGCAGCGGGCGGGTTGATCACCCCGGCATTGTGCCCCGAACCGCCAAGGATGAATTCAACCGGGCCGCCAAACAGCCGCGCCCCTTGATAAACCGCCTCCCAGGCCGACACGTGATCGTCCTTGAGCGCGATAATCATCAGCTGCGTGGTTATGCGCGACAGATCGATCTTGACCCCGTCGATCTCGACCGCGCCGGGGACCCGCAATGCGTTATTCTTGAGCAACCCGTGGTTATAGGTCTTCAGGAAAGCCTCGGGGATGCGTGAGCCATCTTCGAACCAGAACAGCAGATCGGACGGAGGGGCTTGCTTGTCGAGCAGATAGTGGTTGACCACCGACGACCAGATCAGATCGTTTGAGCGCATCGCCGCAAACAGCTGCTGCAATTCGAAGGTGTCGATAAACCCCTTCTTTTCGAGATGCTTGTTCAGAGCATCGAGATGCGCGCCTTCGGTGAACGCCGCCCACCCGCGCATATCGGAAAAATCGACCAGCGCACCGATCAGCGTCGCCGTACCGACCTGATCGGCCTGCTTGCGCGCAGTCAGCACGCCCAGCGCCAGCGCGACCAGCGTGCCCCCCATGCAGAAACTGAACAGATCGACACTGTCCTCGCCGGTCGCCTGCCGCGCTGCACCGATCGCTGCGATAACGCCGTCTCGGACATATTCGGTGACGCCGCAGTCACGCAGGCTTTCATCCGGGTTTACCCAGGAAATGACGAACACGGTCCGCCCTTGCTCGACCAGCCACCGCACCAGACTCGATTTGGGCTGGAGGTCGATCATGTAGTATCTGTTGACCAGCGGCGGGACATACACGAGCGGCCGCTGGTGAACGTCGGGCGTGAGCGGATCATACTGGATGAGCTGGAACAGATGGTTCTGAAACACCACGCTGCCAGGCGTCGCGGCGATATTCTCGCCCTTCTTGAAGACATTGGCCGCGCGCCTGCGGACGATGCCCTTGCCGGTTGAGACGTCGTGCAGGAGGTTTGCAAAACCCGAAACCAGATTGGCCCCGCCAGTCTCGATTGTCTGCTTGACGGCCTGCGGATTGGTCATCGGAAAATTGGTGGGGGCAACCGCGTTCAAATATTGATCGAGCAGGAACTCCACCATCTTCTTGTTTGGCGAATCCGGGGCATCCGAAAGCCCGGCCAGCGTGCGCATCTGCTGGCTGGCGAGCAGGTAGGCGTCGCGCAACGTCCGATAATAGGGGCTGTCATTCCATTGCGCATCGCTGAACCGGCGATCGCCCTTGTCAGGCGCGATGACCGGCTCACGCTCGTCATTCCTGGGCAGGAGCGACGACATCCAGAAATCGGACCATTGCTTCATCGATTGCATTTGCAGTTCGAACAGGGCCTTGGGCTGGCTGCCGACGTTGATCCCGAACTGGGCAACCGCCGCCCTCACCGCCGACAGATCGAACGGACGGGTGGCTTTTGGCAATGCGGCCGTCCCAGCCACCTGCACCAGAGCGCGGCTCATCTGGGTCAGCGCATCGCGCCATAGGTCGACCAATTGCGGTTGTGGTACCATCTCGCTCATTGTCGCAGCAAATCCCTTCCGACAATCATCCGCATCACCTGGTTGGTACCTTCGAGGATCGAATGGACCCGAAGATCGCGCCAGAAGCGTTCGATCGGATAGTCGCGCAGGTAGCCATAGCCGCCGAACAGTTGCAGCGCCTGATCGACCACATGGCTGCCGCTATCGGTCGCGAGGCGCTTGGCCATCGCCGAAAAGCGCGATTTGTCGGGCGCGTTCGAGGTTACTTTGCCCGCCGCGAGATAGAGCAGCGCGCGCGCCGCTTCGAGATCGGTGGCCATGTCGGCGAGCATGAACTGGGTGTTCTGGAAATCGGCAATCGGCTGGCCGAACTGCTGGCGCTCCTTGGTGTAGGCGACCGCCTCGTCGAGACAGCGTTGCGCCCCGCCGAGCGAGCACGCACCGATGTTGATCCGTCCGCCGTCGAGCCCGGCCATCGCGAACCGGAAGCCGTCGCCCTCTGCCCCGACGCGGTTGGCAGCCGGCACCCGCACGTTGTCGAAGATCACTTGCGCGGTGGGCGAGGCGTTCCAGCCCAGCTTGCGCTCGGGTGCGCCGAACGACAGCCCTGGCGTGCCGTTCTCGACCACCAGACAGCTGATGCCCTTGGGCCCGTCCTGCCCGGTGCGGACCATCGTCACGTAGATATCGTTGACCCCGCCGCCCGAGATGAACTGCTTGGTGCCGTTGACGACATAGTGGTCGCCTTCGAGCCTTGCGGTGGTCCGCAAAGCGGCGGCATCCGAACCCGAGCCCGGCTCGGTCAGGCAATAGCTGGCGATGGTCTCCATCGTCACAAGATCGGGCAGGAAGCGGGCCTTGACCTCGTCCCCGCCGAAGCGGTCGATCATCCACGCCGCCATGTTATGGATCGAAATGAACGCGCTGGTCGCGGGGCAGCCATAGGCCATCGCCTCCATGATCAGCGCCGCCTCGAGCCGTCCCAGCCCGATCCCGCCGCTGTCCTCGCTGACATAGATCGCGGTAAACCGAGTTCGGCAGAGGCCTTGATGGTGTCGCGGGGGAAGACTTGGTCCTCGTCCCACTGCGCCGCGAACGGCGTGATGCGGTCGGCGGTGAACCTGCGGGCCATCTCCTGGATGGCGAGTTGGTCTTCGTTAAGCTGAAACTGGTCGGTCATGCCGCCCCCCCTAGCAGCGGGGCGGGCCGGATTTCCAGCTATCACATTGCCGGGTGGCAAAATCAGCGCATCGCGGCGTGCCTGCCCACGGCGTCGTGCCCCGTATCGCTCAGGGCATAGCGCACAACGTAGCCGTAGTGATCGGACAGCTCGGTGCGCTGCGCCGGGCCGAACGGCACCCACGCGCTTTGGGGTGCGAGGCGCGCTTGCGGGGCGTTCAGAGTGAGCTGCCAGTCCTTGGCGTGGGCCATCTCGACCGCGGCATCGCGGGGCATCGCGAAACCGGCGCGGGCGAGATCGCGCAGGCCATCGCTGGTCGAGCGGCCGAGCCGACTGGCGAAGTCCGCCATGCCCTGTTCGCGGACCAGGTCGTGGCCAACGTTGAAATCGCCGCCCAGAACCAGCGGTACGGCGGGATCGCGGT
>JANMPV010000392.1:0-4739 GCA_031370045.1 Novosphingobium sp.
CTTGAAGTACGGCCCGATCGTATCGGCGTGGAGCCGCAGCACGTGGTAGCTTTCGAGGAACGCATCCATGATCAGCTTCCAGTTGCTTGCAACGTCGTGGATCCGCCGCGCGAACAGGTGGTGATCCTCCATCCCGAACGCGGCGAAATCGGCGCTGACGGTTGTGGCATCGCCGAAGTCGGTGTCCTGAGGCGCAAACCAGATCAGTCCGCCAGCTTCCCGGCTCGGCAATTCGACCAATCCGTGCGCGGACTTGTCTAACCCGGGAAACGGCTCGGGCCGGGGCAGCGCGAGCAGCTTGCCGTCCAGCTTGTAGGTCCACGCGTGATACGGGCAGACCAGCCGCTTGGCACACGCGATCTCCGCGCCCTCGACCAGCCGCGTGCCGCGATGGCGGCATACGTTCATGAACACGTGGGCATGGCCCTCGCTATCGCGGGTCAGCAGCAGTGGGCGACCGGTCTGATCGTGCGGGACCGCCATATTCGGTTCGGGCAGCAACGCCGACGGCGCGAGCACTTGCGGCATGCGATCGAACAGCGCCGCCTTCTCGCGCGCGAACCACGCCGGATCGGTATAGACCGATGCGGGAACGTGGGTGATCCCCCGCGTCTCACGCGGCTGGCCATCCGCAATCAGCCGGGCGAGCGCGAGCTGGCCTTCGGTCGGGCGCAAGTGGGGCACGGTCAGCGTCGCGTCAGCCATCGGGACTATCCATCAGCGAATTCGCGACTAGTGTCGCGCAAAATGGGTTGAGAGGGAAGCAATCATGGCCACCACCGGTGAACCGGCCAGCGCACCGGGCGCCGCCCCGCAGAAACCGCCTCGCCCCAAGGGCTTCCGCTTGCTCAAGGTTGCGCTGCAATCGCGCAAGTCGGCGACGATGCTCGGCTTCGGGTTCTCCTCCGGGCTGCCCTATGCGCTGCTGATCGGCACGCTCAACGCCTGGCTGGGCGAAGAAAAGATCAACCTCGCCACCATCGGCGTGCTTAGCTGGATCGGCCTTTCGTATTCGTTCAAGTTCCTGTGGTCGCCGCTGGTCGATCGCCTGCCGCTACCCGTACTCGAGCGGCTGGGACGTCGCAAAAGCTGGATCCTGCTGTGCCAGGTGGTGATGATCATGGCCTTTGCCGGGCTCTCCGCGACCAACCCGGCGAACGCGATCGGCACCTTCGCGATCTTCGCATTCATCGCCGCGCTCGCTTCGGCGACGCAGGACGTGGCGGTCGATGCGTGGCGGATCGATGTGGCGGACGAGGACACCCCGGTCGAACTGCTCAGCGCGATCTACCAGTTTGGCTATCGCATCGCCTCGATCGTCGGCGGCGCACTGGCGCTATTCCTGGCCGCGCGGATGAGCTGGCAGGCGGTCTACCTGCTGATGGCGGGTGCGATCGCGCTGGTCATCATCGTTACCCTGCGCGCTCCCGATACCGACCGCCCCGAACAGGGCCGTCTGCACGAAGCACTGTCCGAACCGGGCGAACTGACCCCGCGTGCGCGGATCGTCGCGCTCGCCATCGTCGGGGTAAGCTGGGCGTGGGCGATCTCGACGATCCTGTCGTTCATGGTCTCGGTGCTGGGCGAAGCGCCCGTTGGCACGGTGCGGCCCTCGGTCGGCGATTTCACCAAGGCCTTTGGTCCGTGGATCATCTTTGCGACCGTGGCGGTGCCGCTGATCGTGGCGGCGGTGACCAACTGGCTCAAGAAGCGCGGCGAACTGGTCCTGACCGCGCCCGATCCGCACCATTCCGGCCCGCGCACCATCGCCAACCATTTCTACGTGGCACTGGTCGCCCCGCTGGCAGAGCTTTCGGCGCGGCTTGGCTGGGGAGTGCTTATCGTCATCGGAATGATCCTCACCTACACGCTGTGTTACAACCTGTGGGGCAGCTTTGCCTTTCCGTTCTACCTCGATTTTCTGCACTACACCAAGGACGAGGTCGCTTTCGCCTCGAAGATCTTCGGCATCTTCATGACGATGATCGGGATCAGCCTGGGCGCCTATATGTTCGCGCGGCTGGGGCGGATGCCGACAATCCTGATCGGCGCGATCCTCCCCGCGCTGGGCAACTTCGTTTATGCCGATCTGGCCGAGGGCGCGCCCAATATCGATGCGGTCTCGTCCGCGATCGGCTTGCAGGCGCTGTTCGGGGCGTTCGGGTTCGACGAGCGGATGGTGCGGCTGCTGATGGCAATCAGCTTCGAGAACATCTCCACAGGAATCGCCGGGGCGGCGTTCGTCGCCTACCTTTCGGGCATCGTCAGCAAACGCTTCACCGCGGTGCAATATGCGCTGCTCTCGTCGCTGACGTTCCTGATCGGCTCGCTGGGGCGCGGAATCGTGGGTGAGGCGTTCGATACTTATGGCTATCCCACGGTGTTCCGCTGGACCGCGGCGGCGGGGATGGTCGCGGTGGCGTTCGTCGCGCTCGAATGGGTCCGGGTGAGCCGCCAGCCCAGGGAGCCTAGTCCGGCAGTTCCCGGTTGAGTTTGAGCACCTCCCCCGCAAGGTAGAGTGAACCCGCGATCAGGATGTCGCCGCCATCGTGCACCATTGCGGCGAGGGCGGTGGCGACATCGGGTGCGGCGCGCGCAGCGGGGCCGAACGCCGCAGCTGGATGGGCCTCGCTGCCCGCGATCGGCACCACGGTCAGGCTCGCCAGAAGCGACCGCAGCGGTGCGACGATCGCGTCGGGGTTCTTGTTGGCAAGCATCCCGATGATCAGGTGGATCGCGGGTGCAGGTGCTTCGACAGGCTCAGCATGAGCGGGGTTTGGGTTTGGATCTGCAAAAAGATCCGCTCGTGCTGAGTCTGTCGAAGCACCGCCAACAATCTCCGCCCCAAAAAAGCGCGCGATCGCCGCACCCGCATCGGGGTTATGGCCACCATCAAGCCACAGCTTGTGTCCCGCCGCCAGCGCAGTTAATGGCCCGGGCCCAAGCAGTTGCAACCGCGCGGGCCAGCGTGCGGTGCGAATGCCGTGGGCCATCGCTTCGAGCGAAACCGCCACCGCCGACTGATGCCGCAGCATCGCCACCGCCAGCGCGGCGTTGTCCGCCTGGTGCGCGCCGGGCATTTCGGGCAGCGGCAAGTCGAGCGCACCTCGCGCGTCGCGATAGGCGATCCGTTCGCCAACCTCGGCAAACCAGTCGAGGCCACGGATCGCGGTTTTCGCACCAACCAGCATCGCGTGTTCGATAATCGTGCGGGTAACTTGCGTGGGATAGGCCTGCGTGACCAGCGGCACCCCGGCACGTGCGATCCCGGCTTTTTCGAAGGCGATCCGACTGAGTGGATCGCTCGGTACGCCTTCTTCTGGCGCAAGCAGGAAAGCTTCGTGGTCGATCCCCAGCGAGGCGATGGCGCACGCCGCCTGGTGATCGAGCACATTGGTCGCATCGAACCGCCCGCCAAGGCCGACTTCGATCACGCAGGCGTCGGCGGGGTGACGCGCGAAGGCGAGGAAGGTCGCGGCGGTGGTCACCTCGAAAAAGCTCGGCGCAAGGTCCTCGCCGGCATCGAGCACTTCGCCGAGCAGCGCGGCGAGTTCGGCGTCCGCCACCAGCTTGCCGGCGATGCGGATGCGCTCGTTGTAGCGCACCAGATGCGGCTTGGTCGCAGCGTGGACGGTGAGGCCCTGCGCCTCGAGGATCGCGCGCAGATACGCGCAAGTCGAGCCCTTGCCGTTGGTCCCGGCGACATGGAACACCGGAGACAGGCGGGTTTGGGGGTTGCCGAGGCGGTCGCACAACGCGCGGATGGTTTCCAGCCCGAAGCGGCCCTGGGGCAGGGATAGCGCCGCAAGCCGGTCGAGTTGGTGTTGGACTGCGGGGTCGGAGGAGGAGGCGAAGTCCACTTGCTAAAGCCCCTCCCCTTCAGGGGAGGGGTTGGGGTGGGGCTTGTCCACAGATGCCACGCCTGCCGGACAGGCCCCACCCCGATCCCCTCCCCTGAAGGGGAGGAGCGTTTTCACGCAGCAGCCTTTAACACCGGTGCCAGATAATCCACCAGCCGCGCCAGCGTGTCGCGCAAGTCCTTCCTCGGCACCACCATGTCTACCATCCCGTGCGCCAGCAGATACTCGGCGCGCTGAAACCCTTCGGGCAGCTTTTCGCGGATGGTATCCTGGATCACGCGCTGTCCGGCGAACCCGATCAGCGCGCCGGGCTCGGCGATGTGGACATCGCCGAGCATCGCATAGCTGGCAGTGACCCCGCCGGTGGTCGGATCGGTCAGCACCACGATATAGGGCAGCCCGGCAGCCTTGAGCAATTGCAGCGCGGCGGTGGTCCGCGGCATCTGCATCAGACTGAGAATGCCCTCCTGCATCCGCGCCCCGCCTGCTGCGGTGACCGCGATGTACGGGCACTTGTCCTCCACCGCGCGGCGGACCCCGGCGACGAACGCGCTGCCCACCGCCATGCCCATCGATCCGCCCATGAACGCGAATTCCTGCACGCCGACGACGACCGGATGTCCGCAGATCGTCCCCGCGGCAATGGTCAGCGCATCGTAGAGCGGATTGGCCAGGCGCGCCGCCTTGAGCCGGTCGGGATACTTCTTGCTGTCGCGGAACTTGAGCGGGTCTTCCTTGACGCGTGGCGCGGGCAGCACCTCGAACCCCGCGTCGAGCAGTTGCGCCAGCCGCGCGTCCGCCCCGATCCGCCCGTGATGCTCGCAGCGCGGGCAGACCGAGAGGTTCTCCTCATACTCCTTGGTGAACAGCATCTCCTCG
>JANMPV010000161.1:0-5724 GCA_031370045.1 Novosphingobium sp.
CGGTGCTTGCAGCGCAGCACCCCTCCACCACCGCCTTCGGCGGCGGTCCCCCTCCCCGAGACAAGCTCGGGGAGGAACTAACGACGCCCCCCGAACAACGCAGTTCCCACCCGGACATGCGTCGCGCCCAGCATCACCGCGGTTTCGAAATCGCCGCTCATGCCCATGCTCAACCCCGCCAACCCGTTGTCGTCCGACAGCTTGGCGAGGAAGGCGAAGAACGGCGCGGGCTCGATCCCCTCGGGGGGGACGCACATCAGTCCGGCGAGCGGGATATTCGCCGCGCGGGCCTGCGTCAGCAGCGCGGGCAGATCGCCGATCGCGCAGCCGCCTTTCTGCGCCTCCGCGCCGATATTGATCTGGACGAAGCACGGCACCTGCCGTCCACCCGCGTCCATCGCCCTGGCCAGCCCGGTGAGCAGGCTGGGGCGATCGAGCGAATGGATGCAATCGAACAACGCCACCGCCTCGGCCGCCTTGTTCGACTGGAGCTGGCCGACCAGATGCAGCGCCACATCGGGGTTGGCTTCGCGCAATGCGGGCCACTTGGTCTGAACCTCCTGCACCCGGTTCTCGCCGAACACCCGATGGCCTTGGACGATCAGCTGGTGGATCGCCTCGACCGGTTGAGTCTTGCTGACCGCAACGAGCGTTACGTCGTCCGCCTTGCGCCGCGCCACTTTGGCGGTGGCGGCGATACGCTGACGGATCTCAGCGAGCGGCGAGACTGCTGGTTCGGGCATCGCGCCCTGCTATAGCGGCGGCGTGACCGCGCGCCACCCCGCCCTGCCCCGCATCTGGCTGGTCACCGACGCGCGCAATGACGCCGAACTGGACCGCGCCATTGCCCGCCTGCCACGTGGATCGGGGGTTATCTTCCGCCACTATCACCTGATGCCAAACGAGCGCGCTGTCCGGCTCGCGCAGGTCCGCCGCCTGTGCCGCCGCTTTGCGCATCGGCTGGAAATCGCTGGCGAGGGCTACGGCCCGCCCGCGCCGCACCGCACTCTTGCGACCGCGCACAATCTGCGCGAGATCGGGCGAGCCAATCGCTGCGGCGCGCAAGCCGTGCTGCTTTCGCCGGTGTTCCCCACCCGCTCGCACGCCGGCGCGCCAACGCTCGGGCGGGTCCGTCTGCTGCTCCTCGCCCGCAACGCCCAAATGCCGACGATCGCGCTGGGCGGGATGACTGAGAGGCGCTTCAGCGGGCTGCCAGTTCATGGCTGGGCTGCGATCGACGGGCTGGTGGCCCCGCCCCGCAAATGCCCCTCCTCACGATTCGCACTGGCAACCCCCGATGGGCGCTGCTAGGCGCCGCAGCGACGCATCCGTAGCTCAGCTGGATAGAGTACTGCCCTCCGAAGGCAGGGGTCACAGGTTCGAATCCTGTCGGGTGCACCAGTTTCCCAGCACTTCCGATCTGGCGTTTGCGCGGTGCCTTAGCGATTTCGCAAGGCTCGCCGGGTTAAGCGCAGGCGATGAACAGTGGACCCTTCTCTTCGCCCGGCACCGTCGTCGGCAGCTTGCCCGGATCGGGGCGCGCCGAATTCGCGCAAGGCGCGGCCAGCGCGATGGCGATGAAATGGTCGGCTCTGCACGATGCGGCCAGCGTGGTCGCCACGCTCGCCGGGCTGGCGCCCGAGCCGCGCAAATCCGATGTGCGCAACTTTCCCGCCCAGATCCGCGATACCGGCGGCTGGCGCAAGACGCTGGCCGAACAGGGGATCGACGATCTTTCCGCAGTGATGGAGCCGGGGATCGCCGCGCTGCTCGCCGCTCACGCCCGCGGGGTGATCCCGTCTGCTGCGGCGCTGACGCTGTGGCAGGAATTCGTCCGGACCCGCTCGGCGCTGCTCGAACTGGTCGCCGCGTCCGGCCCGGGGATGCGCCGCCGCGCGTGAAATCGCAGCGCGACGGCTTGTGCAGTTCATGATCTGTTCCTAGAACCGGTGGATGCCCGAATCGGCCCTCATTCCTTTGTCATCCGCCCCCCTCGCACCAGCTTTCGCCGTCGCCGAGGAACGCGCTGCGCTGGCGGTGGCGCGCGGGATTTGCCGCCTGTTCGCGCGCAACGATATCTGGTGCCTGGCGGAAATGCCGCTGCGCCCGATCAATGGCAGTGTCCGCCGCGCCGACCTGATGGGGGTCGATGCCAAGGGCCGGATCGTGATCGTCGAGATCAAGGTCAGTCGCGCCGATCTGCTCGGCGACGGAAAATGGCCCGATTATCTGGCTCATTGCGACCGGTTCTACTGGGGCCTGCCGCCGCAGTTCGATCGCGCCTGCCTCGATGGAGAGGCGTTTATGCCCCACGCCTGCGGGGTAATCGTGGCCGATGGCTATGATGCCGAGATCGTCCGCCCGGCCCCTGCGCTGCCGCTGGCTGCGGCGCGTCGCCGGGTCGAGGTCGAACGGCTGGCCCGCGCCGCGCTGCGCCGCCAGCTGGTTTCGCTCGATCCGCACTGCTCGACGTGGGGCGCGGGCGAGTGATGCCGCAAGGGTAATCATCCTTATCGCTCCATTAACCAAATCCGCTTAATCGCTGTTGTCCATTCGGGGCAGATGCCCGCAACACGGCGAAAGCGGACGAACGGCGATGGCGGTGAAGAGGCTCTTCCAGGGATTGACCGGTCGCTCCGCGAACGACGGTTCCGAAGTCGATTACGGCTCCGTCGCGGTGATCTCGCCCCACGACAGCGCGCGCCGTCTCGAACTGCTCAACGATTTCGAAAGCGGCGGGTTCGCCTGGATGTGGGCGACCGATGCCGATGGGCGGTTGATCTATGTATCGGCCAGCGCCGCGGCGCGGCTCGACAAGCCGCTGACCGAGCTGCTCGCGCAGCCGTTCGTCGCGCTGTTCGAAACCGATACCGAAAACCCGGACGAGCGCGGGGCGGGCCGCCCGCTCAAGTTCCAGCTTTCGGCACGCAACAAGCTGGTCGACGTAACCGTGCGCTTTGCGCCGACGCGCCTGAGCAGCGTCGATGGCAGTGGTGCGGGTCGCCCCGCATGGTGGTCGATCTCGGGCCATCCCAAATTTGATCGCGGCGGCAAATTCCTCGGCTATCGGGGCAGCGCCAAGGACATCACGACCGAATACGAGCGCAAGCTCGAGGATTCACGGTTGGCCGAATACGATTCGCTGACCGGGCTGGCCAACCGCCACCGCATGACCCGGCGGCTGGAAAGCACGCTGACCGCTTACAAGGCGGCCAAGCGCAGCTGCACGCTGATGATGCTCGATCTCGACAAGTTCAAGCAGGTCAACGACATGATGGGTCACCCCGCGGGCGACGAGGTGCTGCGCCAGGTAGCCCAGCGCCTCCAGCGCGTAATCGGCGACCGTGGCGAAATCGGGCGGCTGGGCGGAGATGAATTCCAGGTGATCCTTCCCGACCTCGACGATCGCGGAAAATTGGGCGAGCTGGCCGCCAAAATCATCCAGATCGTCTCACAGCCCTATCCGGTGGAAGATGGCCGGGCGATCATCGGCACCTCGATCGGCCTCGCGATTGCGCCTTACGACGGGGTCGAGCGCGAGGAGATCGTGCGTGCCGCCGATCTCGCGCTGTATGCCGCCAAGAACGGCGGGCGCGGGGCATTCCGCCTTTTCTCTGCCGACCTCAAGGACGAGGCCGAGGAGCGCCGCGTGCTGGAGGAGGACCTGCGCGAGGCGCTCGCCGCCGATCAGCTCGAGCTGCACTATCAGCCGGTCGTCCGCATCGCCGACAGCATGGTCGTGGGCTGCGAGGCGCTGATGCGCTGGGACCATCCCGAGCGCGGGCCGATCAACCCTGCGACATTCATCGGCGTGGCCGAGGAATCTAGCCTGATCATCCAGCTTGGCGAATGGGCCCTGCGCCGCGCTTGTCAGGATGCGATGGAGTGGCCTGACTCGGTGCGCGTTGCGGTCAACGTCTCGGCGGTCCAGTTCGCCAGCCCCGGCTTCCTCGCAATCGTCAGCAGGGCGCTGGCGGACAGCGGGCTCGACGCCGGACGGCTCGAGCTGGAGCTGACCGAGAGCGTGTTCATGGGCGACAGCGAGACCACCGACGAGATCTTCCGCCAGCTCAAGCAGCTGGGCGTACGGCTCGCGCTCGACGATTTCGGGACCGGCTATTCGTCGCTCAGTTATCTGCGCTCGGCGCCGTTCGACAAGTTGAAAGTGGATAAGAGCTTCGTCGATTCGTGCACCCAGCAGGACCAGAACAGCGCCAAGATCATCGCCGCGATTATCGGGCTGTCCGATGCGCTTGGCATGGAAACCACGGTCGAGGGGGTCGAAGCGTTCGACCAGCTCGAACTGGTCAAAGGCAAGGGCGCAAAATTCATCCAGGGCTGGATCTACGCCAAAGCGCTGCCGCAGGCCGAGCTGCTCGAAGCGATGGGCGATGACACCTTCAAAATCGAGCCCAACGGCCCTGACCGCCATCGCCCCGATCGCCGTTCGGTGTTCCGCCGGATCGGGATCATCCACGAGGATCACCGCTATGAAGCGGTGATGCGCGATCTTTCCACCACCGGCACGCGGATCGACGGGCTGATCGGGGTTCCGATCGGTGCCGGGCTGGTGGTCGATCTGGGCGGCGGCCAGCTAGCGGTGGGGGTGGTCACCCGCTCTACCGACGCGCTGATCGCGGTCGAGTTCGAAACCCCGCTGGTCAGCGACGGCGCCGGTGGGCTTGTCACCCGCCACCGGGTCAGCCCCTATGCGCTCGCCGCTGCGGGCATGCCGCTCGCCGCGCTACCCCCGGGCAACTACCCGCTGACGCTGAGCGGCGACGGCGGTGGACGCAAGCCGCAGTTTATGCAGGTTACGGTAGGGCGCTAGATCCGCTGCTCGGTTCGGTTGGCGTGTGGCCTTCGACAGGCTCAGGCTGAGCGGGTCTTTTTCTCAAATTCAGCCAAAGTCCCGCTCATGCTGAGCTTGTCGAAGCACGCACGCTGCCAATGTATCGCCCCCTACCGCTTCTCCGCTGCCAGCCGGCTCATCAGCAGCGCGGCGCGCTTGGCCTGTTTCCAGATGCTGGGGATGTCGACCGTCTCGCCCGACGTGTGATCGCCCTCGCTTGCCGGGCCCAGGCCAACCAGGCTGTCGACATCGGCGGCAACGAAGCTGATGTCGCCCGCGCCGCGCTTGAGCGGATCGAGTTCGCCCATCGGTTCGAGGCCCATCGTTGCATTGACCGCATTGAGCCGGGCGAGCAGCGCGCGGTTGCCCGCAGTGGGGGCCATCGGCGGATACTTGTTGTCAAATATCAGCTCCGCCTTCGCGCCGGGATAGGCGCGCGCGACGATGACGCGCATTTTCGCCTCGGCGCGATCGATCTGATCGGGGCTGAGCGCACGCAAGTCGCCGCGCGCGACCGCGGCGGCGGGGATGATGTTGGTTTTGCCGGTCGCCTCGGCGCGGGCCTCGTCGGCACCGAGCGCGGCGGTCGCGCCGCCCGCGATCAGTCCGGCGTTGAAGGTCAGGTTGGGCTCGGGCAGTTCGGCGCGGAATGCCGTCAGGATCCGGGCGAGCGCATAGACTGCGCCGTCGCCCGCAAACTCGGAAAACACCCCGCTGCTGTGGCCGCTTTTCGCGGTAACGGTCACCGTCCAGTTGCCCGCCGAGCGCCGCGCCACCGAACCCATGTCGCGCCCGCCATCGCGCGCCAGCCCTTCGTAATCGAGCGCAGCGTCGGCGCGCTTGCCAGCCGCGACCAGATCGGAGCGGGCGGC
>JANMPV010000347.1:0-3725 GCA_031370045.1 Novosphingobium sp.
GTTTTGGGTTTTTTTTGTGTGTTTGGGTTTGGGGGGCTTTTAAATGTTGGGCCCCCCCGCCCCCCCGGCGCTGGGCGAGCTTAGGCGCGCCACGTTCCCAACCTCTGACCCCGCGCAACGCGCAATGACCGTCCGCATCCGCGTGATCCCCTGTCTCGACGTCGCCAATGGCCGAGTCGTCAAGGGCGTCAACTTCGTCGATCTGACCGATGCGGGCGATCCGGTCGAGCAGGCGCGCGCGTATGATGCGGCGGGGGCAGACGAGCTGTGCTTCCTCGACATCACCGCCACCCACGAAAACCGCGGCACGCTGCTCGACGTCGTCCGGCGCACGGCGGAAGTCTGCTTCATGCCGCTGACCGTCGGCGGCGGGGTCCGCGCGGTCGAGGATGCGCGGGCATTGCTGCTGGCGGGGGCGGACAAGGTGGCGGTCAATTCCGCGGCGGTCGCCCGGCCCGAACTCGTTGCCGATCTGGCGGACAAATTCGGCAGCCAGTGCGTCGTCGCTTCGGTCGATGCGCGCAAGACCGGCGCGGGATGGGAAATCTTCACCCACGGCGGGCGCAAAGCCACGGGCGTCGATGCGGTCGCCCACGCCATCCGCCTTGCCGAACTCGGCGCGGGCGAACTGCTGGTCACTTCGATGGACGGCGATGGCACCCAGGCCGGGTACGACCTTGCGCTCACCCGGACGATTGCCGATGCGGTGCGCGTCCCGGTGATCGCCAGCGGCGGGGTCGGCACGCTCGACCATCTGGTGGCGGGGGTGATCGAGGGCCACGCCAGCGCGGTGCTCGCCGCCTCGATCTTCCACTTCGGCACTTATTCGATCGCCGATGCCCACGCCGCGCTGCGGGCGGCTGGATTACCCGCGCGGGGTTGAAACTGTCGGCCTAGCTTACGAATACCGTCCCGCATTGGGTCAGGTTAACCACCGCCTCTCGCCGAATCCGCCGCCCCGGTCCATGCGGCACGCTGGTTGCATAAACCATGGCGAACGGGGATTTGCGCGATGACCTTCCGCTTGGCAGGCTTGGCATTGGTGGCGGCGCTCAGCGCCTCGCCAGCGGCGGCTGCGGGCGGGATCGCGATTCCCGAGCCGAGCGACCCGTGGCTGTTTGCGCTCGGCGTGGTCGGGCTGTTGGTCGGCCGCCGTGCGGCGCGCAAAAAGCCGCCGCCCGAATGATTTGAAGTTCCGTCCGCCGTTCGTCTCCTTGTCGGCAAGCGGAAAACCCGAGGGGCGTCTTCGCAGCGGAAGGCGCCCCTCTTCGTTTGACCTTGGCGAAGGCGAGGCTATGGCTTGCGCGATGGCCGACCTCGCGTTCCTGACCCGCCTCGAAGCGACCCTGCGTGAGCGGCGCAGCGCCGATCCTGCGACCAGTTATGTCGCCCGGCTCCACGCCAAGGGCACCGCCGAAATCGCGCAGAAGCTGGGCGAGGAAGCGGTCGAGACCGTCATCGCCGCACTGGCCGAGAACGACGCGGCCCTGACCGGTGAAGCGGCGGATCTGGTGTTCCACTTGCTCGTCCTGCTCGATGCACGCGGCCTGAGCCTTGTGGATGTGGTGGCCGAACTTGCACGCCGCGAAGGCGTGTCGGGAGTGGCCGAGAAAGCCAGCAGGAGCCCCGCCTGATGCCAATCGACGCGACTCTGCCCTACGATGACCAGAACATCTTCGCGAAAATCCTGCGCGGCGACATTCCGTCCAACAAGGTCTATGAGGACGACCACGCGCTCGCCTTCCACGACATCAGTCCGCAGGCGCCGGTGCATATCCTGGTGATCCCCAAGGGCGCCTATGTCAGCTGGGACGACTTCAGCGCCAAGGCGAGCGCCGAGGAGATTGCCGGGTTCGTCCGCGCGGTGGGCCATGTCGCGCGCGAGCAGGGGCTGGTCGCGCCGGGTTATCGCCTGCTCGCCAACACCGGCGGGCACGGCCACCAGGAAGTGCCGCACGTTCACGTCCACCTGTTCGGCGGACGGCAGCTGGGCGCGATGCTGCCGCGGTAGGTTGGGGTTTTAGGCGCCCGCCTTGCGCACCGTGAAATCGACCATCACCTCGCCCGAAATCGCTTCGAGCGCGGCCTGAACCTCGTCCCGATCCACCCCTTGCGGCAATGTCACCCGCGCTTCGGCGCGGAACAGCGGTTCGCCCGACCACGCGCCGTGTTCGGTGCTGGTGGTCAGGCTGTCGATATTGACCCCCAGCGCGGCGAGCACCGCAGTGACCTCGCGGACGATGCCGGGGTGGTCCTGACCGACCAGTTCGACGGTGAGCGTGTCACCGCCGCTGAGCGTTTCCTGGTCGGCGGCGACCAGCGAGACCCGCAGCCCGCTCGCATCGACGCTGCTGACCTGGGCTTCGAGTTCGGGTAATGCTGCGGCATCCAGCTCGACCAGCACCGATCCGACGTATTTTCCGCCCAATCGGCTGAGGTGGCTTTCCAGCCAGTTGCCGCCGGCGGCGTGGACCGCATCGGCCAGCGCCTTGGTCAGGCCGGGACGGTCGCTGCCCGCCACCACCAGGATCACCTGGGTATCGCTCATACCGGCAGGCCCCATTTGCGCCCGAGAGTTCCCACCAGAACATACCCGGCGAAACCGGTGGCGACGAAGGCCGCCAAACCCACGGGGATCGCGACGCCGCGATTGAGCAGCCAAGCCAGAATTAGAAACGCTGGGAGGGAGCCCGAGACGTAAATGCTGGACGACACCGCCACGTCGGCGATCCGGCTGGCGTCGCCGGTGTCGCGCCACAGCCACAGCATGGTCAGCAGCGAGACCAGCGGCAGCGAAGCGACCAGTCCGCCCCACCCCGGATTGCGCCGCGCCAGTTCCGACGCAGCGGCGATCAAGACACCCGAAACGAGCGCCTTGACCGCCAGTTGCAGCATCAGAGCTGCTCGAGCATATGCTCGGCGCTGCTCACCTTGAAGTCTCCGGGGGCCTCGACGTTGAGCTGTTCGACTTTGCCGTCGTTGACCACCATCGAGAAGCGCTGGCCGCGCTGGCCCATGCCGTAGGGCGCGAAATCGGCGTCGAGACCCAGCGCCTTGACGAAATCGGCATTGCCGTCGGCGAGCATCGTGATGTCGTCCGATCCAGTCGCCTTGTTCCACGCGCCCAGCACGAACGCGTCATTGACCGAGGTTCCGGCGATCTCGTCGATGCCCTTCGCCTTGAGCTCGCCGGCCTTGTCGACGAAGCCGGGCAGATGCTTGACCGAGCAAGTCGGGGTGAACGCGCCCGGGACCGAAAACAGCGCGACCCGGCGGCCCTTGAAGAACTCGGCTGCCGAGACTGGCTGCGGGCCTTCGGCGGTCGCCTTGACCAGTTTCACGTCGGGAATGGTATCGCCTACCGCAATCGTCATCGTCATCGTCCTTGGGAAGGTAGCGTGGGGGCACACCGTTAGGACCGGCACGGCGAGTACGCAACCGCCTGGAAACCGGCTCAGGGTTAATTTCGCTTTACCCTCCATGTTGAAAATCCGGTAAACGATTGGGGGGAAACTGATCGTGCGGACAGGGGTTCGCTCCGGGGGGAGCGGGGGTTCGCGGGAGATCGGGTCCATGAGGAAAACATATCTTGTCGCAGCGCTGCTTGCTGTCACCGGTCTTGTCGGCGTCATGCCCGCGCAGGCCCAATCGTGCTGGGGCAGCGAGGCGGTCAACGCGGCCAAGCTGCGCAATCTCGACATCATGCTGATGGTCACCGCGCTGCG
>JANMPV010000042.1:0-4990 GCA_031370045.1 Novosphingobium sp.
AATTCAGCGCGCCGGGTCAGCCCCGAATCGACCACCACGCTGACCCCATCGAGCGTCAGGCTGGTTTCGGCGATGTTGGTCGCGAGCACGATCCGGCGCGCGTCATGGCGGCGGATCGCGGTGCGCTGGGCGGCGGGATCGACCTGACCGTGGAGCGGCAGGACCAGCGCTTGCGGCAGACGCAACGCCAGCCGCTCGGCAGTCCGCTCGATCTCGCGAACGCCTGGCAGGAAGGCGAGGATATCGCCCGTTTCCGCGCGCCACGCCTGCACCACCGCATCCGCCATTGCATCCTCGATGCGCGCCTCGGGCCGCGCCCCGAGCCAGCGCAATCCCAGCGGATGCGCGCGGCCCTCGCTTTCGATCAGCGGCGCGCCACGCAGCAACTCGGCAAAGCGCGCGCCGTCGATCGTGGCCGACATCACCAGCAACCGCAGATCGGGGCGCAACACCGCCTGGCTTTCGATCGCCAGCGCGAGCCCCAGATCGCTGTCGAGATGGCGCTCATGCGCCTCGTCGAACAGCACTGCGGACACTCCGCTCAGTTCGGGATCGCCGACGATAGTCGACACGAAAATCGCCTCGGTCATGACCAGAATGCGGGTGCGGGCCGTGCGTTTGGTGTCGAGCCGGGTCAGATACCCGACCGTCTCGCCCGCGCTTTCGCCCAGCAGTTCGGCCATCCGTTCCGCCGCAGCGCGCGCGGCGACGCGGCGCGGGCTGAGCAGGATGATCGCGCCGCTGCACCACGGCTCGCCCAGCAATGCGGGCGCGACCGCGGTGGTCTTGCCTGCACCCGGCGGGGCGATGCGGACGGCGCCGGAGTTTGCGCGCAAGGCGGTAAGTAGGTGCGGGAGGACCGCGATGATGGGAAGTTGGGCGGAGGTCATCGCACATACTTCGACAGGCTCAGCATGAGCGGGTGTTGTGTGAAAACCAAACCAAGACCCGCTCATCCTGAGCCCGTCGAAGGATCATGCGCCACGGCACGCCTAATACCGCCGCGCCACCGCAAACTCGGCCGCCTCGATCATCGCCGCCCTCGCCGCGCTGGCCGGGAAGCCGGAGATCGCATCGATCGCGCGTTGGGCGAAGTGGCGGGCACGGTCGCGGGTGGCAGCGACGGTGTCGTGGCGGCGGATCAAGGCGATCGCGTGAGCGAGGTCGTCGTCCGAGGTCCGGTGCCCTGAAATCGCCTCGCGCCAGAACTTGCGTTCCTTTTCGTCGCCGCGAGCATGGGCGAGGATCACCGGGAGGGTCATCTTGCCCTCGCGGAAATCGTCGCCGCGGACTTTGCCCATCGTATCGGCGTCGGAATCATAGTCGATCGCGTCGTCGACCAGCTGGAACGCGATGCCCAGGTTGCGACCGTAATCGTCGAGCGCGGTCTCGTCCGCCTCGGGCCGTTCGGCCACCACCGCGGCGATGCGGCAGGCGGCGGCGAACAGCGCGGCGGTCTTGGCGCCGATGATGTCAAGGTACCGCTCCTCGCTAGTCGCGATCTGGCGCTGCGCGGTCAGCTGGTCGACCTCGCCCTCGGCGATTACCGCGCTGGCATGGCTGAGGATTTTCAGAACCTTGAGGCTGCCATCCTCGACCATCAGTTCGAACGAGCGGCTGAACAGGAAATCGCCGACCAGCACCGTCGCGGGATTGCCGAAGATGATGTTCGCCGCCGCCTTGCCCCGGCGCAGTTCGGAGCCATCGACCACATCATCGTGGAGCAGCGTGGCAGTGTGGATGAACTCGACCGAGGCGGCGAGCTTGAAGTGGCGGTTGCCTGCGTAATCGAGCAACGCTGCGCTGGCCAAGGTTAGCATCGGCCGCAGCCGCTTGCCCCCGCCCGCAATCAGGTGCCCGGCGAGCGCGGGGATCAGCGGGATGCGGCTCTGCATCCGGTCGAGGATCACCGCGTTGACGCTGTTCATGCCGCCTGCAACCAGCGCCATCAACGGATCGAGCGAGGGATCGCGGGCCGGGGCGAAAGGGAGGATGGTGGCGCTCATCGCGGTAAGCCCTCGCCCACCCGGCGTTTCCGTTCAAGGACAATATGATGCTTACAAGCGGCAATATGGCAATGCTTGCGCGGTTCTGTTAGCGACCTGCCGCGATGGATGACGCTACCCCTCCTCCCGCCGACCCGGTGCCCCTGGATTCAGCTTTGGCGGGTTTCCGTCGCAGCATTGATAACTTCGATGCCGCGCTGGTCCACATCCTCGCCGAACGCTTTCGCACCACCCAGGCGGTGGGCCGCTACAAAGCCGAAAACGCGTTGCCCCCGTCGGACCCAGGCCGCGAGGAACGCCAGATCGCGCGCCTGCGCAAGCTCGCCGGGGAAGCCGACCTCGACCCCGAGTTCACCGAAAAGTTCCTGCGCTTCATCATCGACGAGGTGATCCGGCATCATCGGAAAGCTCGCGCGGATTAAAGTCAGGCCAGGGCGCTATCCAAACGACCCAGCACGCGGCAGACCCCACTCACGATCTCGTCGAGTTCGCGCTGGGGCACTCGGCCTACCCTCTCCTCCAGCGCTGTCCGATCAAGGGTAACGATTTGGCTGACGTTGGCCACCGAGACCCGGTCGAGTCCCGTCGATCGCGGTTTCAGCAAAACGTTGCCCGGGGCCTCCGCCCATTTAAGCTGACTGGTGAGTACTACGCACACCGCTGTCGCGATCCGGCTGCGGTTGAACGACTCGCCTTGGACGACGACCACCGGGTGTCTGAATGCAGGCGCGCTTCCGATCGGATCGCCCAAATCAGCCCAACAGATATCGCCTTGCTCGATCACCACTCAGCTTCAAGCAGGCGCCGCCGCGCAGCCACTTGGGAGAAGGTCGTATCCTGCGCGCCCACCGCATCGATAACGGCATTTAGCGCATCGCAGGTTTGATCGGCAGTAATATTTTGGAGATAGGCCTTCAACGCGCGGCCATAAAGTGCACTGCGAGTTGTCTTGAGCCGCGCGGCAATCAGGTCCGCTTGAGCAAAGATGTCGTCAGGAATTGAGACTGCCACTTTCATACTCTAGTCATACCTGAACAGAGGCTCATTGGCAAGCCGTCATCCGGCCCGCGGCAGCCTCAGCCGAACCAGCAACCCGCCCAGGTCCTCGCTCTCGTCCAGTTCGACCGAGCCGCCGTAAATCTCGGCGACATCGCGCACGATCGCCAGGCCCAGCCCGGTGCCGGGTTTGCCGGTGTCCAGCCGTGCGCCGCGGTCGAAAATGCGCAGGCGTTCTTCTTCGGGGATGCCGCGGCCATCGTCTTCGACCCAGATTTCACAGAAACGGCGATCATCGGTCTGATTGCAGACGGTCACGAACACGCTTCCCCCGCCGTATTTGGCCGCGTTCTCGATCAGGTTGCCGAGAATTTCATCGAGGTCCTGGCGCTCGATGCTGACCGCGGCGAGGCGGTCGCCGTCGAGATCGAGGCGCACTTTTCCGTAAAGCCGGGCGACCGAGCGGACCACCGCTTCGGCGCTTTGCCACACCACGGCGCGACTGTGGCCGACCGCGCGGCGGCCGACCGCGCGGGCGCGGGCGAGGTGGTGATCGACCTGACGCCGCATCACCGCAGCCTCGCGGATCGTAGTATCCGCGAGGTCGGGTGCCTTGGCGGTCGCGGCATTCATGATCACGGTCAGCGGGGTCTTGAGGGCGTGGGCCAGGTTGCCGGCGTGGGTTCGCGCTTCCTCGGCCTGGCGCTCGACGTGGGCGAGCAGGCCGTTGAGCTCCTCGACCATCGGCTGGACTTCCAATGGCAGCGGTTCGGTCACCCGGTTGGCTCCCCCGCTGCGCATGTCGGCGATCGCCCGGCGCACGCGGCGCAAGGGTCCAAGCCCGTACCAGGTCTGCAAGGTCGCCATGCCCATCAAGCCGAGCCCGAGAACGACGAAGCTCCACACCACGATCGAGCGGATGCGGCGGATCTGGGCGTCCATTTCCTCGCGCGCCGCGGCGACAGTGAACCACCACTGCGTCTCGCTGCCGGGCAGGATGATCGAGCGCTCCATGATCCGCAGCGGCTCGCCCGCGAACTGGCTCGAATCGAACACGTGCGGCTGGCTGTCGAAGTGGTCGAGGCGCACCGCCAGGCTGCGGTCCCACAACGAGCGCGAGGGGAAATCGTCATGCCCCTTGCCACTGATCTGCCAGTAGAGTCCGCTGTTGGGTTCGAGAAAGCGCTGATCGCCAAGCGGCCGGTTGAAAAACACCTCGCCATCGGGCCCGACTTCGGCCGAGGCGACCATCGCGGTGAGCATGTAACCGAGCTGGTCGTCGAAATTGCGTGTGACCAGCCCGGTCAGGGTGCGGTCGAGGAACAGGCCGCCGCCGAGCAAGAGCACACCGATCCACGCCGCGGCGATCAGGATCATTCGCCGTTGCAGCGATCCGGTGTTGGCGGGGGCAGAGATTTCCCCGGTCTCTTCCGTTCGCCCCGAGCTTGTCGAAGGACCGTCCTTGATCTTCGAGCCCAGCACGCGTTCCGAAGAAACAGGCAGTCCTTCGAAAGGCTCAGGACGAACGGGGATGTTTATGGCTCAGGACTCCCTCACCCCCGTCCGGGGCCTTCGGGATCGTCGAGACTGTAGCCCAGACCGCGGATCGTGGTGATGACTTCGGCGCCCAGCTTCTTGCGGATGCGGGTGACGAACACTTCGATGGTGTTGGAATCGCGATCGAAATCCTGGTCGTAGATGTGTTCGATCAGCTCGGTGCGGCTGACGACCTTGCCCTTGTGGTGGAGCAGGTAGGACAGCAGCTTGTATTCCTGCGCGGTCAGCTTGACCGGCTCGCCATCGAGCGTGACCCGGCCCGAGCGGGTATCCAGCCGGACATCGCCCGCAGTCAGTTCGGACGAGGAATTACCCGAGGCGCGGCGGATCAGCGCGCGCAGGCGGGCGATCAGTTCCTCGGTCTGGAACGGCTTGGCAAGGTAATCGTCGGCCCCGGCATCGAGCCCGGCGACTTTATCCGACCACGAATC
>JANMPV010000103.1:0-5120 GCA_031370045.1 Novosphingobium sp.
GTCGCGATGGCCGACGCCCTCGAGATGAGCACGACCGCCGAGGGCGTCGAGACCGAGGAAGAACTCGAAGTCATTCGGCGGCTGGGCTGCAAGAAAATCCAGGGCTTTTACTTCGGCCGCCCGATGATCGCCGCCGATGCCCGCGCCCTGTTCGCACCCAATGCGCTGCAACGCGGAGCGGCCTGACCTAAGCCGAGACCAGCGCGCCGATCACGCTTTCGAACAGCGCCCGGCCATCGCTGCCACCATGCGCCGATTCGGTCGCGCGTTCCGGGTGGGGCATCATCCCCAGCACGTTACCCTGCGCGTTGAGAACCCCGGCGATCCCACGTGCTGATCCGTTGACCGGCTCGGCATACCGGAACGCAACGCGGCCCGCTTGCTCAAGCTGATCGAGCGTCGCTTCATCGGCAAAGTAGTTGCCGTCGTGGTGTGCCACGGGGATCGAGATTGTCTGCCCTTCGGCGTAGCCTGCGGTGAACAGCGACTGGCTGGTCTGAACCGTCAGCGTCACTTCACGGCAGACGAAGCGGATCCCGGCGTTGCGCATCAGCGCGCCGGGGAGCAGCCCGGCTTCGGTCAGCACCTGAAAGCCGTTGCATACGCCCAGCACGGCGACGCCGCGATTGGCGGCGGCGATCACCGCCTGCATGATCGGGCTGCGCGCCGCCATCGCCCCCGAGCGCAAGTAGTCGCCATACGAAAACCCGCCGGGCAACGCGATGAAATCGAGTCCTGCGGGCAACTCGGCATCGCCGTGCCACACCCGGTGGACGGTGCCGCCACATACTTGCTCGATCGCCACCGCCATGTCGCGGTCGCAGTTCGATCCGGGGAAAGTGACGACCGCCGCGGTGAAGCTGCTCATCCTACCGGCTCCGCAGCGGCGGCGACTTTCTCGATCCGGAAGTTCTCGATCACCATATTGGCGAGCAGCTTGCGGCACATCTCGTCGAGCGCGGCATCGCTGGTATCGTCGGCCACGTCGAGTTCGATCAGCCGCCCGGCGCGCACGTCGCGAACCCCGGCAAAGCCCAGCCCCTCCAGCGCATGGTGGATCGCGCGGCCCTGGGGATCGAGCACCCCGTTCTTGAGACTGACGTGGACGCGGACTTTCATCGCAGTGCGCTCCTGTTGCGTGACAGTTGGGCCGCCTATGCCGGGGGCATCGCTGCGGCGCAATGACCTGTCCGCCACGATCCACCGGAAGCTGCTTTGCGCTCTTCGGCCAATCGCTTAGACCATGCCCGGCAACGCGGGGGCTGTGAGGGTATGGCGGACACTTACGGCAGAAAAGACGATCTGTTCGGCCATCCGCGCGGCCTCACGGTTCTGGCCACCACTGAAATGTGGGAGCGGTTCTCGTTCTACGGGATGCAGGCGCTGCTCATGCTGTACATGACCAAGCACCTGCTCCAGCCCGGGGTCGCACCCGACGTTATGGGCCTGGCGGCGTTCCGCGACGGGCTGGCGGCAATCGTCGGGCCGATGACCGACCTGGCCTTTGCCGCGCAGACATTCGGGATTTATTCGGGTCTGCTCTATGGCACCCCGCTGATTGGGGCGTGGCTGGGCGACCGGGTGCTGGGCAAGACCCGGACGATCACGCTGGGCTGCCTGCTGATGACCGCAGGGCACCTGACGATGGCGTCGGAGCACTGGTTTCTGCTCGCGCTCACCCTGATCGTGATCGGCGCGGGTGGGGTGATCGGCAATATGGCGGCGCAAGTCGGGCTGCTTTACGCCCCCGACGACCACCGCCGTACCCGCGCGTTCGGCATCTACCTGATCACGCTCAACATCGGCGCACTGGTCGCACCGCTGGCGATCGGCACGGTGGGCGAAAAAGTGGCGTGGCACTATGGTTTCTCGATCGCCGGGATCGGTATGGCCATTGCATTGATCACTTATCTTTTCGGACGCCGCCATCTGCCACCCGACACGATTCGGCGGCGCGCGGCGAGCGAACCTTTGTCGCGCGAAGACTGGCGCAAGGTCTGGGCAATCCTCGCGCTGTTAGTGCCTTACACGCTCTATGGTGCGGCCGCTTTCGCAGCCTACGGGATTATGTTCGTGTGGGCCGATACGCAGGTCGACCGGGTGGTGCTGGGCTGGCAGGTACCGGTGACGTGGATCGGCATTGTCGATGGGGTGCTGACCATCGTCGGGGTGATTGTCGCCAACCGCGTGTGGATCGCGCTGCAAAAGCGCGGGCGCGAGCCCGGCGACTTTACGAAGATGGCGATCGGTTATGCCGGGGTCGGCGCGTCGTTCCTGTTTGCGGGAGCGATCGCAACGTTGGCGGTGGTGCCGGTGCTCGCGTGGATCGTGTTCTTTCTGATCCTCGACCTCAGCTATGGCTGGGTCGAACCGCCGATCCAGTCGCTGATCTCGCGCGATTCGCCGCCGCAAATTACCGCCACAATGATGGCGATCATGAAGTCGGCGGGGATGTTCTCTTATTTCCTGATCGGCTGGATGGGGCGCTTCTACGAACCGCTTGGCCCGCCGCTGTTCTGGGCCTTGACCGCCTCGCTGTCGCTGCTCGCGCTGGTTATGCTGGTGTTGACCCGGCGTGGATTGCTGCGGCTGCTGGAGCCAGACGGCGGGCCCGACTAGGGCCTCGCCGCGCCCTTGGGCAAAACGATCAACTCGACCGCACGACCGGGCACCAGATAGCGCTGCGCCAGTATCTGGACGTCCGTTGCGGTAACTGCCTTTAGCCGCGCTCGAAACTGTGCATACCGCGCGATCAGGTCGGCCTGGCTCTGCGCCCGATCGACCAGGTTCATCCACCCGCCGTTGGTCTTGAGCAGGTTGGCGTTCTCTTCGGCGAGCGGGGCGAGGGCGCGGGTAAGTTCGTCGGAGCTTACCGGCTTGTCGCGCAAGTCGTTGACGATTTGGGCGATAGCCGCACGGGTGGCGGCAAGGTCGGCGACGTTGACCGAGGCAGTCACGGCGAACTCGCCATAGCCGGGGTAGGTCCGCGACAGCCCGCTCGAGGCCGAGGGCGAATAGCTTTTGCCAAGCTTTTCGCGAATGCCGTCGGTCAGCTCGAGCCGGACTACGTGTTCGAGTGCCTCCAGCTGCATCGATTCAACCGGATCGGCGTCGTCGCGGGTCGGCCAGACGAGGCGGACAATCGCCTGGCTGGGATCGCCGGTGTGACGAATGATCGTTTCGCCGCGGCTGGCGGTGAAGTTGCGCTTTCGTGCTTCAGGATAGGCCCCGAAGGCAGGCTCGCGCGGGGGCAGCGCACCGAACGTCTTGGCTACCAGCGCGATCGCCTGCGCCTCGTCGATATCGCCGACAAGCCCGATCTCGATTGCCCCGTGCGCCAGCCGGTCGCCGATGTCGGTCTTGAGCTTGGCGAATGTGAGCGCCTGATAAGCCTCGGGTTTGCCCAGCGAATAGCGCGGATCGTTGTCGGAAATTACCGCGCCCTGGCCGTTGGCCAGCGCGCTGCCGGGGGTGGCGAAGGCCTGGGCAAAGAAGTTGGCGATGTTGAGCCGGTACTGCTGCTCTCCCTCGGGGCGATATCCGGGGTCGCTGACATAGGCCGCGAGCAACTGAAGCTGGAGTTCGAGATCGGCCGGGGTGGTGATCGCGCGCGCCGCGAAGGTGTCGCCGCCCGCCGCCAGCCCGCCGCCGACGGTGCGCCCCGCCAGGATCGACTGGAGGTCGTCCTGGCTGTGCTTGCCCAGCCCGCCGACTGTGAGGAACGGGGTCATCTCGGTCGCCTGCGGGTTCTGGCGGGTATCGAGCAGGTCGCCGCCATCGATTGCCAGGCTCATCCGCACCCGATCCTGTTCGAGCGCGGTCTGCTTGAGGTTGAGCATGACCCCGTTGGCAAAACGCAGCGTGCGGATACCCAGCACCGGGTCGCGGGTGTCGGAGGCGATTGTGCCGGGGGCGCCGAAATCGGTGTAGCCCCAGCCGCCCTCGGTGCCCTGGGTGCTGCGCGCGAGCTTGGCTTTGGCCGCCCTGTCCCACGCCTCACGGATCGCCGCCGCACCGCCCGCAGGCTGGGTGCGGCCCTGGAGCCGGATCAGCGGCTCATCGAGCGTTACCGCTTCGTCGCGCAACGCGGCCATCACCGTGGCGGGGGTGATCGAAGGAATGAACGCTTCAAGCCGTTCGAGCGAGCTTTGCGGTGTCGTCGGAACCTGCTCGTCCTCGATCAGCGCAAACGCCGCGGCGACCAGCGCCGGGTTGGTCCGGGTGTTGGCCGCGCGTGCGGCGTTGACTGCGCGCGAGCGGATGTTGGAAACCTGCTCGGCCACTTCGCTGGCGGTGAACCCGAATTTCAGCGCGCGGCGGTATTCCTCCTCCGCCGCAATCAGGCCGCGCTGCCACTTGCCGTCGACCACGTCGACGATCAGGTTGGTGGTCCGGCCGATCTTGAACACGTCGGACGTGCCGACTCCCGCGCCACGAAACGGCGGATCGACCTGGCGCGCGAGGCGCTGGAGACGGCGGTTGACAATGCCATAGCCAATCTCGCGCAGCAACGCGGTGCGGCGGTTGGCGGCGGTGTCGGGCTCGTCGAGCCATGCGCCGTGGCGTGAGACGGTGACCCGTTCGGACAGCGCGGGATCGATGAACACATCGGTATCGCCCTGCTGCGCCGGATCGACCTTGCCCGCGTCGGGGCGCGGGGTCTGGCCGCGACCCGTCCAGCCGCCGAACCGCGCGACGATGGTCTGTTCGACCAGCGCCGGATCGAAATCGCCGATCACCACCAGCGTGGTGTCCGCGGGCGTGTATTCACGCGTCCAGAACGCCTTGAGCCTGGCTCCGGTGGCAGCGTTCAGGGTTTCGGGCACGCCGATCGGCAACCGTGTGGGATAGCGCGCCGCAGGATAAAGAAACGCGAGCTGGTCTTCCAGGTTGCGCCGCGCAAACGTCAGGCTGTCGCGCAGTTCGGACATTACCACGCCACGTTCACGTCCTACTGCGGCGTCGTCGAACTTCAGCTCGCCTGCGGTCTCGCGCATCAGCATCAGCGCAGTATCGAGCAGCACAGGATCGTTGCGCGGCAGATCGAGCTTGTACTGAGTTTGCTCGAACCCGGTTTGCGCGTTGGTGTCTGCACCGAATGCCAAGCCGTTGCGCTCGAG
>JANMPV010000122.1:0-24348 GCA_031370045.1 Novosphingobium sp.
CGAAGACTTGCGCCACCAGATGAGCGATGATGAGTTTTCCGGATCGCTGGGCGCGGCGATAGATGAAATCCACGCCGCTTCAGTAACCTAGAGTCCGCCGTCGAAACGAAAGCCGAAGCGGTAGTCGCCAGGCGCAATCGGCGCAGCCTTGCGCTTCGAGGGCCGCACTTCGGCGAGCGTCAGCGTGCCGTCGGCGACCGCGAACGGCTCGCCCAGCGTCAGCTCGCGGGTCAGTTTCATGGTCGGCGTGGAGATGGTGGCGCTGATCCGCACCCGCCCGGCCCAGACGCACTGCACACCCTGCGGGCAGCGGCTGTCCTCGATCAGCGCGAGCGGGGTCACGCGGGGGCCGCCGACCATGACCGTCTCGCCCAGGCGGGCGTAAGTGAGGCCGCTGGCATCCGGCGATGGCGTCGGGGTGCCGGGGGTTACGCAGCCGACCAGCGCCAACGGGGCCAGCAGGATGAGGGTCAGTTTCATGCCCGCCACAATGATCGATGCGCATGAACCGTTCCGGAATGCTTGGCTCGGCGGCGCGACAGCGATAGAGGCCCGCGGATCATGCCCGACCCCGCTTGCCAGCTATACCTGATCTCGCCGCTCGACGTCAGCGGGCCATTCCCCGAACGGCTTGCCCGCGCGCTGGGCGCAGGGGCGGTTTCGGCTTTCCAGTTCCGGGTCAAAGGGATCGACGAGCACGAGGCAGCCAGGCTCGCCGAGCCGCTCCAGCGGATTTGTGGCGACGCGGATTGCGCATTCATCGTCAACGACAGCATCGCGCTGGCCCGGCGGCTGGGCGCTGACGGGGTGCATCTGGGGCAGCAAGACGGGCTGGTGGCCGAGGCGCGCGAGCGACTGGGGCGCGAGGCGCAGATCGGGGTGACCTGCCACGCCAGCCGACACCTTGCGATGCAGGCGGGCGAGGCGGGGGCGGACTATGTGGCGTTCGGCGCCTTCTTTCCGAGCGAAACCAAGCCGAGCGAGCATTGCGCCGATCTTGAGTTGCTTGAATTCTGGTCAGCCGTATTCGAGGTGCCGTGCGTCGCAATCGGCGGGATCACCCCCGCCAACTGCGCGCCGCTGGTCGCTGCGGGAGCAGACTTTCTCGCGGTCAGCCACGCGGTGTGGGGCGGCGACGAAGCCGCCGCGGTCGCCGCTTTTCACCAGGCCATCGCCAGCGCCTGAAAACGTTCAAAGAAATCGGCCCGGACCCAAGCGTCGCTTCGTTCGTTGAACCCGCAACACGTTGTTGTCCGGGATTATTCATGCGCCAACTTTTGCTCGTTTCACCGCTCGTTCTTGCGCTCGCCACCTGCGGGCTCAACGGAACCGATCGGGACAAGGGCGACCAGCAGGCATCAAACCCGGCACCCGCTGCGGCGGTCAACGGTACCGCCTCCCTTCAGGACCCGCTGCTCAGCCACGATCCGACCGGCAACACGCCGATCGACCCGGCGCTGGCCGACGACAAGCCGCGACCGGAAATGCAGGCGCAAGTCGTGCTCGACCGGCTGGGGTTCACCCCCGGCGTGGTCGATGGGGCGATGGGGTTGTCCACGCGCAACGCGATCAAGGGCTTTCAGCTCGCCAACAACATGAAGCAGACTGGCGTGTTTGAAGAAGCGACCAAGCAGGCGCTTGGGCAGTGGTCGAATATTCCAGCGACACGCGTCGTGGCTATCCCCGAGGCTTTCGCGGCAGGGCCGTTTTACGCGACCCCCAAGGACCCGCAGGACAAAGCGAAGATGCAGGGGCTGGGATACCAGTCGCTCGATGAGAAATTGGCTGAACGCTTCCATACCACTGTCGCGGTGCTCAAGGATTTGAATCCGGTTCAACCAGGTTCGGTCAGCGCAGCGCCTACCCCCAGCGCTGCCGTGACCCCGACACCGACTGCCACCGCCAGTGGCGCGGTATTCACCCCGCAGCCCGGTCCGGTCTCGTACTTCCGCTCTGGTCAGCAAGTCCGCGTACCCAACGTCGGGGCAGACCAGATCGACCCCGCGAACGTCAAGGATGGCGCTTGGCTGGCGACGCTGACGATGCTGGGCGTGGGCAGCGAACAGCCCAAGGCCGACAAGATCGTTGTCGACAAGTCGGCCGGCACGCTGCTCGCCTACGATAGCGCGGGCAAGCTGATCGCGGCGTTCACTGCGACGATGGGCTCGACCCACGATCCGCTGCCGCTGGGCGATTGGAAGATTCTGGGCGTCAGCAAAAACCCGCCGTTCCATTTCAACCCGGACCTGTTCTGGGATGCCAAGGCGGGCGATGAGAAAGCCTTGCTCCCACCGGGACCGAACGGCCCGGTCGGGGTGACCTGGATCGACTTGTCGAAAGAGCATTACGGCATCCACGGGACCCCGGAACCCGAAACGATCGGTCGCGCGGAAAGCCACGGCTGCGTGCGGCTGACCAATTGGGATGTCGCGCGGCTGGCGCAGATGGTCTCGGGATCGACCAAAGTCAGCTTCGTCGCCTGATCCGATGAGCAATTGGCGCCACACCGCGAAGATCATCTCGACCACGGTTGTGGTCACCTCGGTCGCGTGGCTGATCGGCGGGGCGATTCTGTTCGAACGGATGCGGCAAACGGGTGACTTCAAAGGAGCATCGGGCGAAGCGCAGAAGGTTTCGGAAGCTCGGACCGGCACGCAGACAACGCTGGCTTCTGCCGTGGTCGCTCCAGTCAGCGTTCCGCGCCTGATGATCCCGGTTGCCGGGGTGCAGCGCGGGCAGTTGGTCGATACTTTCACCCAGTCGCGCGAAGGCGGTGCGCGCGCCCACAACGCTATCGACATTCTTGCGCCGCGGGGGACGGCTGTGATTGCGGCGGCAGCGGGGCAGGTGGAAAAGCTGTTCGTTTCCGAGCAGGGCGGCAACACGGTCTATGTTCGATCGCCTGAACGCACATTGATCTACTATTACGCCCACCTCGATGCGTATGCGCCGGGGCTCGCCGAGCGCCAGACAGTGCGTCAGGGGCAGCCGCTGGGCACGGTTGGATCGACCGGCGACGCCAGCCCCGATGCGCCGCATCTCCATTTCGAAATCCAGCAGACCTGGCCAGCCGGCGGCTGGTGGCAGCACGCCGTGTCGCTGAACCCCTATCCCTTGCTCAAGCGCCCATAGGGCGGGCCTCTATTGCTTGTTCGCGCTCCGGCTCAGGACGCAGCGGGTGCGGCCAGGCACGCCATCGGCATCAAGCACCCGCAGAAAAGCTTCGTGCAGACGTACCAGCCTGGTCCCGGTGAGCGCGCCGGTCGTCATCTCGACGGTGTCGCCGGTGAACAGGTATGTGCCCAACGTCCCGTCGGCAGCAACATAGCGCGAGGCGGTGGTGACCTCAAAGCTTGCCGCCGGATCGGTGACCGCGGCTTGCGACCCCGGTGCGGCCGGACGCTCGCAAACGTAGCGCCCAAGCGTCAGCGTTCCCAGCGGCCCGGGCTTCGCGGCGAGCGGAGCGGCGGCGCCAAGCACGATTAGAACTAGCATCGAGTATCCGCGAACCACCCGGCCATTCTCCACAACACGCTGAATACGCGCGAACCGTTGTCAGTCCGTCAAGTTCCGCAACTTACCACCACCCAGCGCGCTTCGCCACCCTGCTTGCCCCACCGCACCCGGTCGGCTAGGGGCTGCGCCCGACCGCACCTTCCCAACGCATTTCGTCACAGGGCTCTTTCCACCATGAAAATCTCCGGCGTGGACATTCGTCCCGGCAACATTCTCGAATACGAAAAGGGCATTTGGAAGGTCGCCAAGACCCAGCACACCCAGCCGGGCAAGGGCGGGGCGTTCATGCAGGTCGAGATGAAAAACCTGATCGACGGGCGCAAGACCAACGTCCGTTTCCGCAGCCAGGACAATGTCGAGCGGGTGAGGCTCGACACCAAGGAATTCCAGTACCTGTATGCCGAGGGCGAGAGCCTGGTGTTCATGGACAAGGACAATTACGACCAGATCGAGCTTCCCGCCGACCTGCTGGGCGACGCTGCGGCGTTCCTTCAGGACGGCATGGAGGTCAGCCTGGAAATGTGGGAGGATCGCCCGATCTCGGTCCAGCTGCCCGATCAGGTCGAAGCGACGATCGTCGAGGCCGACGCGGTGGTCAAAGGCCAGACCGCGTCGTCCAGCTTCAAGCCCGCGCTGCTCGATAACGGGGTGCGCGTGATGGTCCCGCCGCACATCGGCAGCGGTACCCGGATCGTGGTCGACGTGTACGAGCGCACCTACGTCGGCAAGGTGAGCTGAACAGACCATGGCAGTCGTTTCAGGCCTGATCCGCGTGATGGAAAAGGCGGCACGCAAAGCCGGCCAGCGCCTGCGCCGCGATTTCGGCGAGGTCGAGCACCTTCAGGTCAGCCGCAAGGGACCGTCTGACTTCGTTTCCAAGGCCGATCAGGCCGCCGAGCGGACGATCTATCACGAGTTGCTCCAGGCGCGGCCCGATTGGGGTTTCCTGTTGGAAGAGGCGGGTGAAATTCCGGGTGCCGAGGGCAAGCCGCGCTGGGTGGTCGATCCGCTCGATGGAACCAGCAACTTCCTCCACGGCATGCCCCACTTCGCGATTTCGATAGCGGCGCAGGAGGCCAAACCCGACGGCTCGGGCTGGGGCGACGTGATCGCCGGGCTGGTCTATCAGCCGATCACCGACGAGAGCTTTTGGGCCGAAAAAAACCGCGGCGCATGGCTCCAGGACAAGCGCCTGCGCGTTTCGGCGCGGCGCCGGCTCGACGATGCGCTGGTCGCCACAGGCATTCCCTATGGTGGACACGGTAGCTTTGCCGATTGGACCGCAGTCGCCAACGTAATCGGGCCGCAGGTTGCGGGTATCCGCCGCTTCGGCGCCGCATCGCTCGATCTCGCGTGGGTCGCGGCGGGGCGCTACGACGGGTTCTGGGAACAGGAGCTAAGTCCCTGGGATACCGCTGCGGGCTGCCTGCTGGTGCGCGAGGCGGGCGGGTTCGTCACCGATTTCCGCGGCCGCTCGCAGCCGATCTGCGACACCGAAGTACTCGCCGGCAACGACGCACTGCATTCAAAGCTGCACAAGATTCTCGTCGGCGCACTCAAGCCCGCTGCTTGATGAAACGCCGGGGCGCGGCTATGAGCCCGACGCCAGACGTGCGGGCATGGTGGAATTGGTAGACGCGCGGGATTCAAAATCCCGTTCCGCAAGGAGTGTGGGTTCGATTCCCACTGCCCGCACCATCGGACAGCATTAGATTCCGCAGGTAATGGCGGTGCCGACTGTGGCGTGTTACCAATCGCCCGCTCAAACCCGACCGTTTCGATCAGGTCATGGCTGGTAGTTGATCGATAGAGCCGCTCGCTATCGATCATACCCAAGTGGGCGTTCGGCAAACCGTCCATCTTGAATTGAGCAGGCTCCGGACAGACCTCTCTATTGAGCTCGAAGGGGAAAGGCCGACATTCGCGCGCCTTCAGCTAAACCAGCGACTACGGAATTCCCCGCATGGGCATAGTGCAGTCTATGCCCCACGCCGCCTAGTCAGCCGTCCAACCACCATCGACGACTATGCTCGTACCCGTCATCAACGCCGACGCGTCCGATGCGAGAAAGAGGATCGCGCCCATAAGGTCCTCGACCGAACCGATGCGGCCCAGTTTGATCCTGGTAAGCACATCGGTCCTGAACGCCGGATCCTCAAAGTAGGGTTTGGTCAGGGGCGTTTCGATAAACGTCGGAGCAATGGTGTTGGACCTTATCGAGTGGGCCGCGAGATCAAGCGCAAAGGCCTTGCTCATCCCTTCCATCGCCCATTTGGAAGCACAGTAGAGCGAACGGTTTGGCCCGCCGACATGGCCCATCTGGGATGTCATGTGGATGAGCGATCCTTGCACGCCCTCAGCGATCATTTTTTGGACACAGGCCTGGGCGACGAAAAAAGCCGACTTGAGATTGAGGTCGAGCACCGCGTCGAAGTCTTCCTCGCAGACATCCATCATTGGCATGGGACGGTTTGTGCCGGCGTTGTTGACGAGGATATGGAACGCGGGCCGCGCAGCGAAAAAGGTTTTGACCGCGGCAAAGTCCGAAACGTCGAGTGTCGCCGCCACTGCGCCCTTGCCGATCGCCGCCGCTGCGTCCTCGATTTCTCTCGCTGTGCGCGCGGCCAATGTGACCAGTGCTCCTGCATCCGCGAGGGCTGCGGCAGCGGCCAAGCCGATCCCGCGTCCCGCTCCGGTCACGATCGCGCGGCGACCATCAAGACGGAACGACGGGGTGACCGGGAGGTTCAAACCTCCTCTGCCTTTCCGGCATAGGGCACATTCTTGCCGCCATAGCGCCGCACGCGGATATTGGCCTGTTCGCCGTGTCCGGCGAAGCCTTCGAGCGCGCACAGGCGGCTGCAGTATTCGCCGATCATTGTGCTGGCTGCGTCGGTCAGGACCCGCTGATACGTGCAGGTCTTGAGGAACTTGCCAACCCAAAGCCCGCCGGTGTAGCGCGCGGCCTTGCCGGTCGGCAGGGTATGGTTGGTGCCGATTACCTTGTCGCCATACGAGACATTGGTCCGGTTGCCGAGGAACAGCGCGCCGTAGTTAGTCATGTTCTGCAGGAAGTAATCCGGGTCGCGCGTCATCACCTGGACATGTTCGGATGCAATCCCGTCGGCGATGCGGACCATTTCGGCATCGTCCTGCGCCACGATCACCTCGCCAAAGCTCTCCCAGGCGCGCCGGGCAATGTCGGCGGTGGGCAGGATCGTCAGCAGGCGCTCGACTTCGCGCATGGTATCCTGGGCCAGCTTGAGGCTGGTGGTGAGCAGAATGGCCGGCGAGTCAGGGCCATGTTCGGCCTGGCCCAGCAGGTCGGTCGCTGCCAGTTCGCCGTCGCAACCGATCTCGTCGCAGATTACGAGCGTTTCGGTCGGGCCAGCGAACAGATCGATCCCGACGCGCCCAAACAGTTGCCGTTTGGCTTCAGCGACATAGGCATTGCCTGGCCCGACCAAAATGTCGACCGGGGCCATGCTCTGCGTCCCGATACCCATGCCTGCGACCGCCTGAATCCCGCCGAGGCAATAGATCTCGTCGGCACCCGCCATCGCCTGAGCGGCGACAATCGCGGGTGCAGGCTTGCCCTGAAATGGCGGTGCGCAGGTGACGACGCGCGATACGCCCGCCACCTTGGCCGTGATCACTGACATATGCGCAGACGCGAGCAGCGGATATTTGCCGCCTGGCACGTAACAGCCCGCGGCATTCACCGGCACATGGGTGTGACCAAGGATCACGCCGGGAAGCGTTTCCACTTCGACATCGTGCATTGAAGCCCGCTGGATTCGCGCAAAGTTACGAACCTGGGTCTGGGCAAACTCAATATCCTTGAGATCCTGCCCGGTAAGCTGGTCGATACAGTCCTGAATTTCGGATGCGCTCAACCGATAGCTTTCGCGATCCCAGCCATCGAATTTGATCGACAGCTCGCGAACCGCCGCATCGCCGCGCACCTCGATATCGCCAAGGATCGACTCGACCGCATCGCGCACCTTGCGGTCGCCCACGGCCTTGGCTTCAGGCGCTGCGCCGCGCTTCAAATGAATAGCCATCGGTATCGATCCTTAGGATGTGCGCTGGAGGAGGACCCGCATCCGTTCAAACACGTCGATGCCCATTTGGCCGAGCAGATCGGGGATATCGATCATCACCCAGTTTTCTGCGAGACGATCGCCGTCTCTGCGCCAGAAATCCATCACCCGCATCGTGACCGTGCGGCCCGACGGGGCAAGGCCAAGCCAGCCTCCGCCAGCATGCGTTGCCGTAATGCTCGGCCAGCCGGTCGAAGCGACATACTTCGCTTCGCCTATCCGGGCGCGGTGATTGCCGCCCACACGATCAGGGAAGGCAGTCAGGAAGGGCAGCTGGTGCCCGCGCTCATAGTCAGAATGGCCCCGGAAATTGCCGATCGGCGCGGGACCAAACCACCAGAAATCCTCGGTCCAGTATCCGCGCATTCCCATCGATTGGAGCGACCCGTCAAATTCGTGCAAGCCGCCGATCATATTGTTGACCAGGGCCAAACTGGCTTCGCCGCCACCGTCACCAGACCCGACAATGCCATCGTGCGTGGCGGGCCCGGGAGCCGGGAATGATGGCCCCATCGGCGGGCCGCACGGCCAGCATCGGGCCTGCATCATCAGGGCGGGCAGATCGAGGATCAGGATCGTTTCGGCAATCTTGCCATGCTCATGGCGTTCGAACCGCCCGAATCGCACCATTGCGGTGCGGCCGGTGGCGGGAATACCGAATAGCGGCGCTTCGAACACGCCCGCGAGGTGCCCGCTCGATGCCACCCAATCGCCGCCCTTGTAGCGGCCTGCGAGGCGAATATCGCACCGTTCCTGGCCACGCGGGAAAGCGGCGCTCAACGGGGCAAGCAACGCCGCTTCGTAGCCTTCGCGACCATCGGCGGTGTTAATCGGCGCGAATGCATGCAGCCGGTGATCCCCCGCTAGGCCAGCCAAGGACGGTGTTCCTCCCCCAAGCAGGGACGGCCCGAGCGTTCGATCGAGATTGTTCATGCCTGCCCTCATGGCATGATATTGACTTCGAATGCAATCCCCGTAAAGCTAGGTTTGCTGCGGTTGTAAAGGAAGCCTGAATGTCGAGTCCGCAGACGCGGTTGCCGCTATGGACCCCCGCGTCGATGGAGCAACGCGTTATTCGCTACGGCGATCTTCGCCCATGCTACAATGCGTTCATCGATACCCGTTCGCCGGGCTCGGAAGCGAAAGAAAATTTCACCATCATTGGCCCCGGGGTTTCGGAGAACCCCGAGCAATATGTCCACATAACCGAGCCACATGGCTTCAACATCGGTGGCGCGCGCCAGCCACCCGGCTGCGTCAACTCGCAGCATAGCCATGACACGGCCGAAGTGTTCGTCGTCCATTCGGGCAACTGGCGTTTCGATCTCGGCGAGCACGGCGATGACGCCCAGGTGACGATCGGTCCAGGGGACGTGATCTCGATCCCCACCAAGACCTTTCGCGGCTTTACCAATGTGGGTGAGGACAGTGGCTTTCTGTTCGCAGTGCTGGGGAAGGATGATCCGGGGCGCGTTCTGTGGGCACCAGACGTCTTTGAAATGGCGCAGGAACATGGGCTGGTGCTGCTCGAAACCGGGCAGTTGATCGATACTGTTGCAGGGCAGGCCGTACCCGCCGATGCCAGGCCGATGCCAGTCACGTCATCCAGTCAGATTGCGGCGCTGACGCGGGTCAGCCAGCACGAGGCCGAGGGGTTTGTGTGGCGCAATGATGATGGCCCGGGCACTTATGCCACCGCGATCATTGGGGAAGCAGGGCCGCTTGACTGGGCGCACGGTTTTGATCTGGACCGGATTGATCTTGCGGCTGGCGAACCGCTTGCCCCCTTGCCGATCACCACGCCAGAAGTTGTCTTTGTCCATCGCGGCAACCTCGAGGTGCGCTGGTCGGAAGGCGCGGTGACCTTATCTCCCGGCGATACGATGACGGTGCCGGTCGGGCTTGATCGCAGCTTTTCGAGCACGACAGGATGCGTTGCCTACATCGTGCGCCGATGACCGCGCTTGCGCTGTGGGGCCGTGATCTGGCGCAACAGCTCGCACCCTCGGGGCCGCGCAGACAGCCGATGGCGGGCTTTGATGACTGTTATGCCGACATCATCGATTACATCATCCGGTGCACCTGGCGCATCTGGGAAGGGCGCGAGCTTGACCTGATCGACAGCCATTATTCGTCTGATTGCCCGGTTTATACGATGGCGGGGCCGGTATTTGGCGCAGCCATTGTCAAGGCGAACACCGCCAAGACGCTCGTGTCATTTCCCGACCGGACGTTGGTGGGCGACGCGGTGATCTGGTCGGGCGATGACCAAACGGGCTATCTCAGTTCACACCGCATCACCAGCCACGCGACCAATCTGGGCGCGTCCGAGTTTGGCCCGGCGACGGGGCGTAAAATCAGCTTCACCACGATTGCCGATTGCCTGTGCCTGGAAAACCGGATCATCGAAGAATGGCTGGTGCGCGATAATGCGGCGATAGTGCGCAAGCTGGGGTTCGATATTGGCGCGCTGGCACCGGCTCAGGCCAAAGCGGATCAGGAGGGCGGCCCGGCAGTGTGGCGGCACGAAGCGATGGCGATGGTCCACCATACTGCGCGAACGTTTACGCCAGGCGCAAAGCCTGATCCAGCATCCGCGCCGCTCGACTTCGCCCGCTGGTATTTCAGTTCCGTTCTGCAAACCATGACGGGAGAAGTCATCGCCGCCGCATACGCCCCCTCCGCCCGCGTCACTCTCCCCGATGAGCGCCGCCCAGTCGGGCATGTCGCGATTGCCCACGCCCGCAACGCGACCTTTAGCTGCTTTGACCGCAGCGCGGTGACGCTCGATCACGTCGGCGCGGTGGTCGAAGGCCCCTACACCGACATCGCGTTGCGCTGGTCGATGACCGCGCGCCACGCCCATGACGGCCTCTACGGCGCGGCGACGAACCGCGAAATCTACATCCTCGCCGTCACCCACCTGCGCACGATCGACGGCCAGATTGTCGAGGAATGGACAATCTTCGACGAGCTCGCGCTGCGGCGGCAGATGGCGGGTGGATTGTGAGGGGTGACCCATTCTTCGATGGTAGGGTCGGGTGTTGGGCCTAAGCCGACCTTCGCTTAAGAATCACCATTGGCTTCTTCGCACGCACGATAAGCCGAGCTGCTTGGCAATTTGCGCTTCCGGACACGGTCTTTGGTCCATGTCGCTAATCAAGGGGCGCTATCGCAGCTGGCGGAAAGCGCAGATCGGTAGCAACCGAACAAGTTTGTGAGCGCCTTTTGTGATCGCCCAAAACGACAGGTGTCACATAAGGCAGGATATCGCCTCGCCTGCCGCAGCAACAGTCCGTGCCACGTCGTTGGTGCTAGTGTTCCAGCCGCAGACGCTGATCCGCATCACGCGCTCGCCGTTCCAGCTGCCGCCGCTAACAAAGGCTTCGCCACTGGCGTTGATCGCTGCAATAACCGCATCGCTGATGTTGGCACCGTCTTTCGCATCGAAGCGGATCAGGCCTTGGTTCATTGTCGGTCGGGCAATGCCAACGGCACCCTCGAACTCCAATATGCCATCATAAATGGCGGCCGCATGATCGCAGCACCGCTCAATCATCGCGGCAAGTCCGTCGCGGCCAAGCTCCATCAGAGCTGCCAGCGCCGGTAGGGCACGAGCGCGGCGTGACCATTCCGGGGTAAAATCCATCGGATCGCGCACCGATCCGCCGCTCGTCAGATATGCCGCAGTCATACGCATCGCTGCGCTGTGTGCGACCGGATCCCGCGTAATCGCCATGCCGCAGTCATATGGGGTATTCAGCCACTTGTGCCCATCGGTTGCCCAGCTGTCGGCCAGTTCCACCCCTGCTACGAGCGGTGCCAGACGAGGGCTGGCGTTGGCCCAAAGCCCAAAGGCGCCGTCGACATGAACCCAAGCTCCTGCCGCCTGCGCGATCGGGCACAGGCGCGCAAAGTCGTCACACGCGCCAATGTTCAGATCGCCAGCATTGAGAATAAGGATCGTCGGCGCGTCAGGTGCTTCGCTCAAGCCCGCGCGCAGTTCGTCCTCTCCCACCTGGCCGGGCTTGTCGCCTGCCAGAGGCACAATGCACGCGCTGCCTAGCCCGAGCAGGCGCAGCGCGCGGGTGACCGACGAATGGTAGTGCGCATTGGCGAGCACGCGGATGACAGGCGCACCTTGCAAGCCCCGAGCCTCGACGTCCCACCCTTTGCGTGCCAGCACTGCATGGCGTGCAGCGGCTAACGCAGTCGCATGGGCCATCTGACACCCGGTAACAAAGGCGTAGCTGGCGGCTGCCGGTAGCCGGAGGGCTTCGAGCAGGAACTGGCCCGCCACTTCTTCAAGAACTGCACCGGCAGGACTGGTCGAGGCAAGCACTGCGTTTTGGTCCCACGCAGAGCACATGATGTCTGTTGCCAACGCAGCCGGAAGCGCACCGCCTTTCACCCATGCGAAGAAACGCCCGCCAGCATTCGCCGTCAGCCCCGGCTCTGCAGCTGCTGCAATGGCGCGGACGACATCGGTGGGCGGCATACCGTGCATCGGGAACTGCACTGGCAGCAGAGCGCGCATTTCAGCGGGTGTACCCCGCGAGGCGACTGGCCGCGTGTCAAGCGAAGCCAGATAACGGCGGGCTTCGGCAAAGGCGATATCGAGTGTGTCCATAAGAGTCGTTACTGATCGACAATCATCGCGTCGACATGAAAGTCCAGGCGGAATGGCCATGCTATTTTGAAGCCACTACAATGCCAAGTGCTCGCAGTCTTAGCCATTCGGACACTCCTCGCCTCATCCAGCGACTTCCGCCGTGTGCCCAATCCAGGCTCCTCCTCAAAGCCCCGCCGCCACCCGCAGCGCCTTTGCCCCCTCCCGCAAAAACCCGTGATCTGAGCCGAGCAAGAACAACGTCGCGCCCTTTTCGCGCCACATCGCCACATCGCTGGTGCGTGACACGAACATGCCCACTGGTCGCTCCGCCGCCACACACGCGGCAACGACCCGCTCGACGGCGGCGATGACTTTGGGATCGTCGGGGCTTTCGCAGCCGAGGGAAACTGTCAGGTCGATCCGGCCGATGAACAGCGCGTCGATACCCACAACTGCGGCGATGGCATCGATCTCATTCAGCGCTTCGGCGTCTTCGATCTGGGCGATTACCACGGTCTTGGCGGCGCTCGCGGCCTTGTGCTCGGGCATGGATTTGGTGCCATAACCTGCCGCCCGGGAGGAGCCAGCGTAGCCGCGTCCGCCAGAGGCATAGTGCGCCGCTGCGGCCACGGCGCGGGCTTCTTCGGCGCTGCGGACATGGGGGACGAGGACCCCGTCTGCGCCGCAATCAAGCGCGTTCAGGATTTGCTCGGCACTGCTGTTCGGCGTGCGGACCAAGACGGGCAGACCGCCCAACTGCGCCGCCAGGATGCAGAGATCAATGTCGCGGCGATCGAACGGCGCGTGTTCGGCATCAATGCAGATACAGTCCAGCCCGCTGCTCGCCAGCACCTCGACAACATGCGGATGCGGGGTTTTAAGGAACGTGCCGAGCAGCGCTTCCCCGGCGGCGATGCGCGATTTCAGGGTCACCACAGCCGCTCACTGGCAATCGCAGCCCCTTCGGCCAGCGTCTTGAGCTTGGCGTAGACGATCTCCGGATCGACCACGCCGAAACCGGCAAAGGTGGAGAATCCGCAGTCCGTCCCACCGATCACGCGTTCGCGCCCGATTATGCCTGCGAACTTCTCGATCCGTTCTGCGACCACGCGGGGGTGTTCGATAAAGTTGGTGGTGCTGTCGATCACGCCGGGGATCAGAATTTTCTCCTCGGGTATGATGTCCGCCATTTCGACGAAATAATTCCAGTCGTGCTGATGGCGTGGATTGCTGGTTTCGAACAGCAGCCCCGCCGGTTTGGCCTTCATCAGCGTCGGCAGGATCACGCCCATCTCCACATCGCAGCAATGCGGCCCTTCGTAATTGCCCCAGCACACATGCATCCGCACCCGTTCGGCCGGCACGTTGCGCAGGGCGTGGTTGAGCGCTTCGACATGGGCACCGATCAGCGTCAGATATTCGGCATCGCTGCGGTCCTTGTACATCATATGGCGACCTAGGCCGAGGTCCGGGCTGTCGAGCTGGAGGATCAGGCCCGCGCCAACGATCGCCTCATATTCGGGGCGCATCGCCTCGGCCAGCGCCTCCAGATAGGCGTCCTGCGTCGTGTAGTGCTCATTTGGCTGGAACAGTGCGATCACCCCGGGAGAGGCTGAATTCATGAACCCGCCATGCGGATGATGCGCATCGAGCGCGGCCTTGATATGGGCCAGATCCTCTTCAAGCGGAGCCAGCGATTTGGGCGCAACCGGCCCCACACATTTGGGGCGGCGATAGGTCGGCGTGCCCCCGCCCTTGCTCTGTCGCTGCATGAATGTGGGGAAAAACTCCAGGTCGGCCGGCGGCGTGCGCGGACTATCTCCTTCGAAACCGGTAATCCGGTCCTTGATATAAGTCGCGTAGCTGATCTTGGACATCTCGCCATCGGAGACGAGATCGATTCCCGATGCGACCTGGCGAGCTACGGCAAGACTCACAGCGTCGCCGATCACCGCGTTGAACTGTGCCGGATCAACTGCTTCGCCGCGTTCCTGCGCGAAGACGAGATCGGTCACGGCGGCCGAGCGGGGGAGTGATCCGACGTGCGTGGTCAGGATGCGATCGGTCATTCCAGTCTCCAAATCTGCGGTTGAGCCAGCTCGTCAGGGCAGCATGAAACAAGCGAGGCTGTTCGAGCGGCAGCAGGTGGCCAGCTCCTTCGATGATGTGCAGGTCCGCATCGTAACACCGCGCAGCCATCGCTTTGTGCCAGGCGGGCGGACAAAGCGCATCTTCTTCGCCGCACAGGATCAGGACCGGGCCCGTAAATGTGTCGAGGACCACACCAAGGTCGGCACGAGTGCGGAGTGCTTCGCTTTGCCTGACGAAGACATCATCGCCGAGCGTCATCGCCATATCGAACAGCAGCGATTTAAGCCGCTCGTCTTCGCGGTTTCGTTCCGCCAGATAGGCAGGCTTCAATTCATCGACGACGATGGTTGCCAGCTCCCCGGCCCGCACGCGCGCTTGTTGCAGGGGTCGGGCGGCGGCCCGCTCGGGCAGGTCGGCGCCGGCATTGGTATCGCACAGCACGAGTCCGACGATCCGCCCGAGCGCTTGCCTGGCCATTTCAAGCGCGACAATTCCGCCCATCGAGAAGCCGACCAGGATGAGCCGACCATCATGACCGGCCAGCACCCTTGCCGCCATCTCCGCGATTCTGTCGTCTTGGGCCAAGTCAACGCACGTGGCCGCCAGATCAGCCAAGCCGGACCACAGCCTGGCATCGCACATGTTGCCCGGTAGCAGCAGCAGGGTGGGACCGCTCATGGCAGCAAGCGGGCGCTCTCACCCCTGATCAAATCCCCCGAGAACAGGCGGCGTTCGGGCCCCAAATCGGGCTTTTCGATGCGCTCGATCAGCATCGACACCGCCGCTTCGGTCATCCTGCCGACCGGTTGCCGAACCGTGGTGAGGCGGTAGCTGCGCCATTTGGCGGGAGCAACGCCGTCATAGCCGACAACCGAAAGCTGTTCGGGAACCGCGATCCCGCAATCGATCCGCGCAGCGTCCATCGCGCCGAGCGCCATCACATCGTTGGCGGCAATAATTGCGTCAAGATCATGGGCTTTCAGCAGGCGCAAGGCAGCCGCATGGCCGCCCTCATAGGAAAAATCGCCGCGATCGACGGGGACATTGTCGATTCCCGCAATTGCCAGTCGCGCACAGACGCCCCTGACATGCGCTTCGCCGACGGTTGAATCGGCTGGGCCCGCGATGATCCCGAATGACCGGCAACCGGCAGCGACCAGCCCGTCAACCAGCAAGGTCTCTCCGGCGGCAAATTCGCATGAGACCGAAGCTACCGGCGTCCCGCCGCCATCACGATTGTAGAGCACCAGCGCGATGTCGCGCTTGCGAAAGGCTTCCATCTGGGTTGGCGAAAGCCGCGCCGCGACAATCGCTCCATCCACCTGATAACGCCAGACCTGATCGAGCACCTGGTCAATCTCGCTCTCGGCGGCGAGCGTGAAAAGCAGGACGCGAATGCCTTGGGCAGAGAGTTTTGCGGTCAGCTCGGCCAGCACTTCGGGGTAATAGAGATTGGTAAGATTCGAAATGATCACGGCAACCAGATTGGATCGCCGCGTGATCAGCCCCTGGGCAATCGCGTTGGGCCGATAGCCAAGCTCATCGGCTGCCGCCAGGATAAGCGCACGGGTCTTGGGCGAGACCGACTCACCCTCACGAAAGCAGCGCGAAACTGCGGACTGCGACACGCCGGCGCGGCGGGCGACGTCGTAGGACGTGCCGGCACGGCGGCGGGTTGGTTTGGGTTCAATCATCTCACCCGATGTTTGCCGGTTCGCGCATTTCATTCAAGCCATCCGTTGGGGGAGACATCGCTGTCTCCCCTCGCGGGAACCTTCAATACTTGACGCTGGCGCGGATGCCCCACAGCCGCGGCGGGGCATAACTCGCCTGCAGATTGCCGCCGCCGCCATAGACGAACCGCGTTGCCGTGGCCTTGTTGGTGACGTTGGTGACAAAGCCCTGGAGCGAGAAATTCTCGTTATATTCCCAGGTCAACCGCAGATCGAGCTTGGTAAAGGCCTTTTGCCGGTCAAGGATCGAGTTGATTGCCTGTCCGAAGAACGCGCCCGAAAAGTTGAGCTGGGCATAGGGCGAAAGTTTACCCGCGCTGCCCAGATCGATGTCATATTGGGCTGAGACCGAACCCGCATATTCGGGCGAATGGGCGATCTTGTTGCCTTTCAGATTGCAGCCAAAGGCAGCGCCCGGTTGACCCGTACCGCCGGTGCCGGGGATCAGGCCGCAATCATAGCCCACCGCGAACAGGCGGCGCTGGCCGGCCGGCGCGATCGTCACCCCATTGACGACCGTTGGAGTCGTCGCGGTCGCATCGGCGACCAGGATCGACGTTCCGAACGGGGCCGCAACCTGATCATATTTGGTATATTCGGCATTGAGATAGGCAAAGCTGGCGTTGAGCGTCAGGGCATCGACCGGCTTCCAGATCGCTTCGAGTTCGGCGCCGTAGGACCGCGCCTTGCCGCTGTTCTCGATGATTGAAAGCGTCGTATTGCCCACCGGAACCTGGCGCTGTTCCTGCAGGCTGGAATAGCGGTTGTAGAACGCCGAAAGGTTGAGCTGAACGCTGTTATCGGCAAACCTGTTCTTCGAACCAATCTCAAACGCAGTCACCTTCTGCGGTGCGAAAGTCGAGCGACCCAACGCTGCGGCGGTTTGACTGCCGTTGAATCCACCCGAACTGAAGCCCGTGGATGCCGAGGCGTAAAGCAGGCTGTCATCGGCGACCTGATAGTCGAGCCCAAGGCGCCAGGTCGCTTTCTTGAACGTGGCGGTGGGGAAGGTCGCGCCGGTAAACACCGTGGTGTTGGCGGCGAGGCATTGGAATCCCGGCTGCGGGGCCGGGATCGAAGTGTAGGTGCAATTGGTCGCCCCGCCTTTGACACCAAAGGCGCTGTCCGGAATCCCGCCGGTCCGCAGCGTGATCGCGGTCGCAATCGGCACATTCGCGGTAGTCAACGGTAAGACCGAGTTGGCATTGGCGAACTGGAAGTCCTTCTTGTCACGCGTGTAGCGCAAGCCAGCGGTGAATTTCAGCTTCTCGGTCAAAGCGTAGCTCGCCTGTGCATAAGCGGCGACGGATTCGGTCTTGGCGCGAAATTGCTGATAGAAGCCGCCCGCTTGGCGAACCGCGGCGGGCCGCGTGTCCCCCGGCACGATCTGGACGAATTGTTCATTGATGAAGGTGCCGTTGAGCTTGTCCTTGAAATAGTAAGCCCCGATCACATACTCGAGCGGGCCCGTGCCGTTGGAGACGAGCTGGACTTCCTGGCTAAAGGTCTTGGCCGAGGTGAACTGATAATCCGCACCGATCTGGCTGCTCGAAAAATCGGTATCCTGCGTTCGCGTGGTCTTGAAATCGGAATAACCGGTGATCGATTTGAGCGTTACACCACCAAAATCGTAGGCGATATTGCCCGAAAGCCCCGTGTTGCGCAAACGCAGCGACCCGCGATAGTCGTTGTTGATCAGATAGGGATCGCCCGCCGCAAACAACGGAATGCCAGCGTCAATCGTCAGCGGCGCATCGATGATACCGTCACGATTGCCGCCGCGGGTGTTGAGAACGATGGGTGTCGCGTTGAACAGCTGCTGGTTCGAAGGGACATGGAAATAGCTGCCGACCAGCTTGTACCCGAACGCTGAGCCTCCGTTGCCGCCACGCTTCGCATAATCGACCTTGAAACTTGCGGTCAAATTGTCGCTCGGCTTGAGGAGCAGCGAGGCGCGGGCATAGCGGTTGTCATCGTCAAACAGATTGCCGCCCCTGGGAGTGGCATTCTTCACAAATCCGTTGGACTTCTCATAGCCGCCGGCAAAGCGCAGCGCGACCGCATCGCTCAATGGCGCGTTGAGATAGCCAGTGACGCGAACCTGGCTGTTATCCCCGATGGTCAGGTCTGCGCCGCCGGAATAGCCCTTGAAGTCGGGCTTGGCGGTCACGAGCGAGATGTTGCCGCCAAAGGTGTTGCGGCCATAGAGCGTGCCCTGTGGTCCGCGTTGCACCTCGACTCGTTCCAGATCGATGAAGCCCAGCGTCGCTTGCGATGCGCGCGACTGATAAATGCCGTCGATGAAGAAGCCGATCGTGGTATCGGCGTTGACGTCGACACTCTCGGTGCGGACGCCGCGGATCGCCGGGCGGGCATCGACACCCGAACGCCCGAAAGTGAAACCCGGCACGAGCCCTTCGAGCCGCGATATGTCCGTCAGGCCTTTTTCCTTGATCGCTTCGGCACCAAATGCAGACACCGAAATGGGCACATCCTGAAGATTCTCCTCGCGCCGCTGCGCGGTGACGATGATTTCGCCAATGCCACTGTCATCATCCGCGGCGGGCGCAGAGGGCGCAGCGGTCTGGGCCGAAGCCAAGGTTGGTGTGGCGATCGCTATCAGAACGGCGGAACTGGCCAGCAGGCCCTTGCGAAGATCGGTCAAAATGTCCTCCCTGTTGGCGCTTATGGCCACCCCTACTAGTAATCGAACAGAAAACGACTTCGAATGCAATAGGCTTTCCAGATAATTTCCCCGCAATCCGGCAAGTGTGGCATCGATGCATCATGAAAACGCACTTTTCCGTTTACCTTTTCTGCATCCGCAGTCACAGTCCGTCGCACGTGCGTGATCAGGCTGGGATGGGGAAGCGGCAATCGTGACGGAAGAACTGATGATCGACGCCCGAGCTATCCCGGTTTCGCGACGAATCGCGGCTCTGGCATTCTTGCTGGTCGCCTATTTTTTCTATGCCTGGTCATGGAACACTGTCGATATCTTGAGGCCGTATATCAAGGATGGCCTTGGGCTTACCCTCACCCAATCGGGCTCGCTTTACACTTTGCAATCGATCGGCGCGATCGCTGGAGCGGTCATCATGGGCCAGGTTGCCGACAAGATCGGCAGGCGCAATGCGCTCGTCATATCGATGTTTGGCTATGGTACAGGATTGCTCTCGGCGTTGCTGGTCACCGATTATACCGGCCTGATTTTCCAGCGCATTGGCCTGGGCTTTTTCATGGGCTCGATGTTCCCGATTGCCGTCGGCATCTATTCGGGGCTGTTCGCCAGGGAGGTGCGGGGGCGGATCGCAGGCGTCGTGCTTGGAACGTACAATCTCGCGGTTGCCGCACTCGGCTTTCTCTCGGCGGCGGCTTTCCGCAGCGGCTATGACTGGAAGATACTGCTCTGGGCGGGCGCAGTTCCGATTTCGATCGCCCTGCTGGCTTTTCTGATCGTACCCGACGATCGCAAGCTGATCCCGATGGACGGCATCGCCGACGGCCAGACCACCGCCAAGGCGGCGCTGCCCATTGCCGAATTGTTCAAGCCCGGCGTCGCGCGGCAGACCATCCTGCTTGCCACAATGACGGGTCTCAATTTCTTCGCCTACCAAGCCTTTACCGGCTGGGCGACAACCTACCTCAAGACCGTACGCGGGATTGCCGACACGGCTGTCGGCGATGTTGTCGGCTGGCAGTTTATCGGGGCGGCGGCAGGCGGGCTGATCTGGGGCTGGATCAGTGACCGTTACGGCAGGCGCAGTGCGGCGACCGGCTTTGTCCTCGCGGCCGCAATCATCCCGGTCTATCTGTTTGTGCCAATGCCGGTTAGGGTGCTGGAAATTACGGGTTTTACCTATGGCGTGATGCTGTCGTGCAGCGCAATCTGGGGACCTTGGCTGTCGGAACTCTATCCGCCCCACTTGCGCTCTACAGCGGCATCGATCTTCAACTGGGGCAGGATCATAAGCATGACTGCTCCGCTTATCACTGCGCCGCTCGCCGAGCGATTTGGATTGGCTCCAGTGATGAGTTTGGCCTCTGTGAGCTTTCTTGCCGCTGCCGCGATCTGGTTCAGTTTGCCCGAAACGGTGCAAATGCGAAGCGCATGATCACTCCAAAAAGCCGAAGCCAAGTCAGCAATCTGTTCGCTGCACGCTAAATCGAGTGTTGGAAGACGTTCCCGTTCGAGTCGGGCCGGGGGCACCAGGCGGACTCAGGATCAGGCGATAGCCTTCGCCGGGGACCGCGAGGATGCGCGTCGGTAGCTCTGGATCGGCTTCAAGCTTGCGCCGCAGTCCGGCGATTGCGACGCGCAAATTTGCGCGCGGAGTGTGCGGCCCCCAGACTTTGCCGAGCAAGGTATCGTGCGCGACCACCGCGCCAGCGGCATCATAGAGCAGGACCAGGACGCCGAACTCGCGATGGGTCAGGACCGCCGCGCGTTCGTCCAGCGTGGCGGTACGGAACGAGGGATCGAGCGTGAGCATCATTGCTCGATCTATCGCCAAGCGCAACCAAGGGAAAGCGGCGCAACGGCTTGCGCGGGGTTGGCGCGGCGATAAGGTGCGGGCGATGATCAGACCTGCCCTGTCCGCCGCGATCTTCGCCGCGATCCTCGCCCCCGTTCCCGCCGCTGCCGATGAGTTGCGTGACCGGATCGCCGCCGATCTGCCCGGTCTGATGGCGACCTATCGCGATTTCCACGCGAACCCCGAACTGTCGTTCGCCGAAGTCCGCTCGGCGGCGATCATGGCGGCGGCGGCGCGCAAGGCCGGGTTCACCGTGACCGAGAAGGTCGGCAAGACCGGGATCGTTGCGGTGCTCAAGAACGGGCCGGGGCCGACGGTGCTGATCCGCGCCGATATGGACGCGCTGCCGGTGGTCGAACAGACCGGGCTGGCGTTTGCCTCCAAAGTTCGCGCCACGCCGGCGTCGGGCGTCGAGACCGGGGTCATGCACGCCTGCGGGCACGACACCCACATGACCGCGTGGATCGAGACCGCGCGATTGATGGCGGCACACAAGGTGGATTGGTCGGGCACGCTGGTGATGATCGGGCAACCGGCGGAGGAAACCGGGCAGGGCGCCAAGGCGATGCTCGACGACGGGCTGTTCACCCGCTTTCCCAAGCCCGACTACGCGCTGGCGTTCCACGATATGGCGGCGGTGCCTGCGGGCGTGATCGCCTATGCCTCGGGTCCGGCGATGGCCAACGTCGACAGCGTCGATATGGAGGTACACGGCATCGGCGGCCACGGCGCGGCGCCGCATACCACCAAGGACCCGATCGTGCTGGCGGCGGCGATCGTGATGCGGCTCCAGACCCTGATCAGCCGCGAGAACGATCCGCTCCAGCCTGCGGTAATCACCGTCGGCAGTTTCCATGGCGGTTCCAAATACAACATCATTTCGGACAGCGCCAAGCTCCAGCTGACCGTGCGCAGCTTCAGCGACGAGCAGCGCGAGAAGCTGCTCGCGGGGATACGCCGGATCGCCGCAGCCGAAGCAATGGCCTCCGGCCTTCCCGATACCCTCGCGCCCACGATCTCGCTCGGCGAAGGATTTACCCCGGCGCTGATCAACGAACCGGGGTTCGCCGAACAGATCATCGCGCCGCTGCGTGAGCGGTTCGGGGAAGATCGCGTGGCCAAGCTTCCGCCGATCATGGCGGGCGAGGATTTCTCGCGCTATCGCCGGGCCGATCCCGAACACATCCAGTCGCTGATGCTGTGGATCGGCGGCGAGCGGCCCGAGACGATCGCCGCGGCCAAGCGCGACGGCAAGACGCTGCCTTCGCTCCACAGCCCGTTATGGGCGCCCGACGCCGAGAAGGTGATTGCGGCGGGTTCGGAGGCCCTGACCAGCGCGGCAATGCGGTTGATGGCCCGGCGCTGATCGCTTGCAGCAAAGGCGTTACACGTGGCGCATCAGCCAGTGGTGGACCGCGCGGACATGGCCCCAGGCCAGCGCCGAGGCCAAGGTGTCGAAAGCATGCTGGCCGCCGTTCAGCTCGATGTGATCGACCGATCCGCCGGCCTCGCGCTGGGCTTTGGCGAAGGCAGCGCCCTCGGTCATCGGGATCAGCGTGTCGTGGCGGCCGTGGATCACGAGCATCGGCGGGGCATCGCTGCGAACCAGCGCGATCGGACTGGCGAGATCCCAGTCGGCATCGCTGGCACCCGGCGCCATGATCTTGTCGGCCTCGAACTTGCGCAACGAATCGTGGTTGCGGCCCCATAAGTTGTTGCGGTCAGTGAAGTCGAACCGGCCATAGCATGGCACCGCAGCCTGCACCGAACAATCGGCCTCGGCGAATCCCGGCTTGGCCTCGGCGCGATCGTGGGCGAGCACGCCGAGCGATGTCAGGTGTCCGCCTGCCGACCCGCCGGTCAGCGCGATCCGTGCGGGATCACCGCCGTATTTTGCGACGTTGGCCTTGGCCCAGACGATCGCCCGCAGCACGTCGGTGAGCATTGCCGGGAAGCGGTTCTTCGGTGCCAGGCGGTAGTTAATGTCGATGCACAGCCAACCGTTGCGCGCCAGATGATGAAGCAGCGGCTTGGCCTGCTGGTTGCGTTTGCCCAGCACCCAGGCACCGCCGTGGATGTGGATCAGCACCGGCATCGGCGCGTCGGGGCGATCGATCGGGCAGACGATGTCGAGCGTGGTGCGCTCACCATCAGGGGCGTAGGCGATCCGCGAGATGCGCTTGATGCCTGCGCGGCTGGGGATTGGCAGGAACCCAGCGGACAGGGGGATGGCCTGCTCGATCCCGACCGCGCGCAACATCGTCGCCGCGTCGCGGCGGTTGCGCAAATGGGCCAGCACGAACAGCAACGCGGCCAGCGCCGCAGCGGCCTTGGCGACCAGCCCAGCCAGGAAAATCGCGGCCAGTCCCGCCACCACGATCATCGGCGCGGCGAGCATCTGGCCAAGAAAACTGCTCAGCCACCACAAGCCGAGAAGTTGGGAAGGTATTGTGGTCGGACTTAGCCGCACCGTGGCGGTCAGCGAAATCGAAAGCAGCCAGAGGCCGAACAGAATTTCGAGCATTAGTTGATAAGCCCCCGCGAAAGGGCCTCCCATGCGGGCGCGCTCGCATTGGCGCAAGCCTTGTAACGCAGGCGCTCAGGCGTCGATGTTAAACCGTACGCCCTGCGCCAGTGGCAGCGATCGGCCGTAATTCACGGTGTTGGTGGCGCGGCGCATGTAGGACTTCCACGAATCCGACCCGCTTTCGCGCCCGCCGCCTGTCTCTTTCTCGCCACCGAAAGCCCCGCCGATCTCCGCGCCCGACGTGCCGATGTTGACGTTGGCGATCCCGCAGTCGGAGCCGGTGGCGGAGACGAACCGCTCGGCCTCACGTAAGTCAGTGGTGAAGATCGCCGAGGAAAGCCCCTGCGGCACCGCGTTGTTGAGCGCGATGGCCGCGTCGAGCTGGGCGTAGCGCATGACGTAAAGGATCGGCGCGAAAGTCTCGTCGAGCATCGGCCCGGTCTGCGCGGGCATTTCGACCAGCGCGGGGCGGACGTAAACTCCCGGCAAGTCGAGCGGGCCGCCTCCATGAAGCGTCCCGCCATGGTCGCGCGCCGCTGCCAGCGCACGTTGCATTGCCGCGCGGGCTTCGCCGTCGATCAGCGGGCCGACCAGCGTCGCCTCGTCACGCGGATCGCCGACCGTCACCGTGGCATAGACTGCGATCAGCCGCGCAACGAATGCGTCATAGATGTCGTGGTGGACGAACAGGCGGCGCAACGAAGTGCAGCGTTGGCCGGCGGTGCCTATCGCGGCGAATGCGACCCCGCGCAGGGCCAGATCGGGGTCGGCGCTGGGGCACACCACCGCGGCGTTGTTGCCACCCAGTTCGAGCAGAACCTTGCCGAAGCGCTGCGCCACGCGCGGACCGACGAGGCGGCCCATCGCCACCGATCCAGTCGCAGAGACAAGCGCCACGCCGGGATGATCGACCAGCGCCTCGCCGGTCGCGCGCCCACCTTGAATCACTTGGGAAAGCCCCGTCGGCGCATCGCCGAAGCGCGCTGCGGCGCGCTCAAACAGCGCCTGCACTGCCAACGCGGTGAGCGGTGTCTTTTCCGAAGGCTTCCACACCACTGCGTTGCCGCAAACCAGCGCCAGCGCCGCGTTCCAGGCCCACACCGCCACGGGGAAGTTGAAGGCGCTGATCACGCCGACCGGCCCGAGCGGATGCCAGGTCTCGAGCATGCGATGCCCTGGCCGCTCCGACGCGATGGTGCGACCGAACAGCTGCCGCGAGAGGCCGACACCG
>JANMPV010000129.1:0-7183 GCA_031370045.1 Novosphingobium sp.
AGCTCGCGCATGAACCGCGCCGGGCGGCCACCCCATAGTTGGCGCGGCTCAATCACTTTGCCTTCGGTCAGCAGCGCGCCTGCCGCGAGCATTGCGTCGCCGCCGATCCGCGCCTTGTTCATGACGATCGCGCCAAGCCCGACGAACGCGCGGTCTTCCAGCACGGCGCCGTGGATCATCGCCATGTGGCCGATCAGCACGTCATCGCCGATCAGCAACGGCGAGCCCTCCGGATCGCCGGGCCGCGGCGGATCGCAGTGGAGCACGCTGCCATCCTGGATGTTGCTACGCGCCCCGATCACGATCCGGCTGACGTCGGCACGCAGCACGCAATTGTACCACACGCTCGATCCCGCGCCGATCGTCACGTCGCCGATGATCCGGCAGCCCGGTGCGATCCACGCGGTGGGATCGATCTGCGGCGACTTGCCGTGGATCGTCACCAGAGTGACGTCATGGAAGCGCGCTAAAGTCATGATTACAACACCTTGCCCACAAGATTGCGCCACCGTACCGCGCCGAGGATCGAGGCGTGCTCGTCGGTCCATGGTTGCGTGCCGGGCACTTCGAGCAGCGGCTTCCATTCCTTGCGCCCGGCGGTAACCTTGGCCAGTTGCGCCGGATCGCGCGTGATCGCAACCCACACCGATGCGGTGAACACGCTGTCGCGCCTGGGCTCGTCGGTCAACACGCGGGCGCTCCAGCCCTGTTCGCCGAGCGCAGCAGTCAATTGCGGCTCGAGTTCGAAATAGCGGTTGGAAATGTGGATCATCAACAGGCCATTGTTGGCCAGCGCGCGCTTGTAGACCGCCAGCGCCTCGGCGGTGAGCAGGTGGAGAGGAATCGCGTCGGACGAGAACGCATCGACTGCGATCGCATCGAAGCTGTTGGCGGGCAGTCGAGCAACTTCCAGCCGCGCATCGCCGATCCGGACCGCAGCATCGGGCGCGCAATCGGCCAGGTAGGTGAAGCGCCGCCGCCGCGATAGATCGAGCACCGCGCGGTCGATCTCGAAAAACGTCCAGCGCTGGCCCGGAGCGCGCCAGCAGGCGAGCGTGCCGGTGCCCAAGCCGATCACGCCGACGCGTGCTGCGGGGCCATAGAGCGCAGACACCCGGCTCATCGCGATGCCGATGCCCGAACTGCGCCCGTAATATGTCGTCGGCACTCGCCGCCGCGCATCGGTAAACTGCATTCCATGCATCGTGGTGCCATGGGTAAGCACGCGCTGGTGCTCCGCAGGATTATCGCGCACCGTATAAACCCCGAAATAGCTGCGGGTGCGGTCGCCATCGAGCGACTGGCGCAGTGTCTGGAGCCCACCCTGAGCGAGCATCAGGATCGCAAGAATTGCCGCATAAGCCTTCCGCTCACCTAGCACGAGCAAGCCGCAAAATGAGATAGCAAGGGTGAGAAGCAACGCGATCAAAGCGGTTTGTCCGGTATCGAGGCTCCAAAGTACCCAGCCAAGAAAAGCAGCGAACGCCACCAGTGCGGTTGCGGTATAAAGGACCATCGATCTGGTCACGCCTTCCATTCGCATCCAACCGAGCAGCGGGCGCTGGGGCACTAACAGCGCCGCGGCAAACACCAACAACGGGTGCTCCCACACCCAGTCGAACCACAGCGGCGCGAGCAGCGCGGTGAACAGCCCGCCCAGCGCGCCGCCCGCGGACATCACCAGATAGAACAGCGTCAGGCGGCTGGCGGGGGGGCGCAGATCATAGAGCCGGGTGTGGAGCGTCACCGCCACCGCGAACAACAGTACCACACCGCCCAGCGCCAGCGAGAGCGAGCCGGTGCCGCGCGATGTCATCGCGAACCCGCCGGTGAGCAAGATCAGCAGCGGGGTGACCCGCGTCACCGCGTTGGCGAAAGGGCGGCGATCGGAGAAGGCAGGGACGAAGCTTAGCAGGTACAACCCCAGCGGGATCACCCACAGCAACGGCATCGCAAAGACATCGGTGGTCAGATGCGTGGTGGTCGAGAGCATCAGCCCCGATGGCGCGGCGGCCAGCATCAGCCATTGCAGGATACGGCGCACGGGGATCGGCTCGGCATCGCTCTCCACGGCGTCGTGCGCTTGTGTGCGCAACCCCCAGCGCGCCCACCCGCACAGCGCGATCAATACCACCAGCGCGCCATAACCCGCGCTCCACGCCCAGGCCTGCTCGTGGACCCCAAACAGCGGCTCGAACACCAGGGGGTAGGCGATCAAGCCGGCGAAACTGCCCAGATTGGACGCAGCATAAAGCGCCCACGGCTCGCCTGCCTGTGGATGCGCCGAAAACCAGCGCTGCATCAGCGGGGCCTGCGCCGAGACGAGGAAGAACACCGGGCCGATCGACAGCGCGAACAGCACCGGCACCCACAGCGCCTCGCGCCCCGGTGCGGGCGGGGCCAACGCGGCGAGATGGATCGGCAGGGTCACCGCGGCCACCACCAGCAGCGCCAGATGGATCGTCGCCTGCCGCGCCACCGGCAGCCGCGACAGCAGGTGGGCATAGGCGTAGCCGCCCAGCAGCAGCGCCTGATAGACCAGCATCGCGCTGTTCCACACGTTGGGCGCGCCGCCAAGCTGGGGCAGCGCCATCCGCGCGACCATTGGCTGGACTACAAACAGCAGAAAGCTGCCGGTCAGCACGGTGGCGACGAACAGCGGGCGACGGACGGGTGAGGCGTCGCTCATCGACTCAGCCAATCCTCGCGCGTCAGTTCGTAGGCAACGTGACGCAGCAGCGGATCGTCCTCGGCCACCCCGGGGTGATCGAAATCGAGTTCGGGACGATAGGCCATGCCCAGCCGCTCCATAACCGCGCGACTGCGCAAATTGGTCGGAGTGGTGATCGCCCACACCGCGTCGTCGCCACGATTCGCGAACAGCCAGCCAACCGTGGCGCGCGCGGCCTCCGTCACGAAGCCCTGCCCCCAGCAATTGCGCGCCATCCGCCAGCCGATCTCGCGCCTTCCCAAGACCGGCCCCGCCGAACCGACGATCACGCCGCACCAGCCGATCAGGCGATCGTCGTCGCGCCGCTCCATCGCCCAGAAACAGTGTCCGTGTTCCGCTTCGAAGCCCTGCATTCGTTCGATCAACGCGGCGACTTCGGCCAGGCTCATGACCGGTCCGAGTGTTGCCATGACCTCTGGATCGCTGTTGACGGCGAGGAATGCGGTCGCATCGTCCGCGCGCCACGAGCGCAGCCGCAGCCGCTCGGTCTCGAGCCGGAACGCGCTCATGACCAAGTCGCCGGCAGCGCGCGATAGACCGTCGTCGGGTTGTCCGCCGCGGGATAGTCGGGATCGACGTAGTCGAGCTCGCGCATCCGCTCCAGCCCGAGCCGCGCCATCAACCGCGTCGAGGCGACGTTCGATTCGCTGGTCTGCGAATAGATGACACGATGGCCCAGCGTTTCGAAACCGTAGCCGAGCACTGCTTGCGCCGCTTCCCTTGCATAGCCGTGTCCCCAGTAGTCTTCGGCGAGCGTCCAGCCGATTTCGGGCTGCCCGCGCAAGGCTTGGGGCGCGGCTTCGCTGGACATCCGAAACAGTCCGCACCGACCGATCCGGCGCTCCCCTTCGCGGAGCCACACAATCCAGCGACCGCTGCCCGTTTCGGCGTTGTCGGCAATATCCGACGCGAGCCGCTCGGCGACCGTTGTAGCGGGGCGGACGCCACCGAGGTGCCGCATCACCGCCGGGGTGTTTATGTTCGCAAGAACCCACGGCAGATCGTCGTGCGTCGGAGGTCGCAGTAGCAGCCGCGCGGTCTCGATCATCTGCCCAGCAGCCGCGCCGCATGCGCCGCGTGGTACGTCAGCACTCCCGAACACCCGGCGCGCTTGAACGCCAGCAAAGTTTCCAGAACCAGTGCATCGCGATCGCCCGCGCCCGCTGCCGCCGCCGCCTCGATCATCGCGTATTCGCCGCTGACCTGATAGGCGAACACCGGCACCTCGAAGCGGTCCTTCACCCGGCGCACGATGTCGAGGTAGGGCAGCCCCGGCTTGACCATCACGCTGTCGGCACCCTCGGCCAGATCGAGCGCGACCTCGCGCAAGGCTTCCTCGGCGTTGCCCGGATCCATCTGATAGGTTTTCTTGTCGCCCTTGAGCAGGCCGCGTGATCCCACGGCATCGCGGAACGGACCGTAGAACGCGGATGCGTACTTGGCGGCGTAGCTCATGATCTGGACGTTGTGGTGCCCCTCGCGCTCGAGCGCGGCGCGGATCGCGCCGATCCGGCCATCCATCATGTCCGACGGGGCGACGATGTCCGCCCCCGCTGCGGCCTGGTTGAGGCTTTGGCCGACCAGCACTTCGACGGTATCGTCGTTGCCGACATAACCCGCTGCATCGACCAGCCCGTCCTGGCCGTGGCTGGTGTACGGATCGAGCGCAACGTCGGTCAGCACGCCGATGTCGTCGCCCACCGCAACCCGGATGCTGCGGATCGCGCGGCACATCAGGTTGTCGGGGTTGAGCGCCTCGCTTCCGGTATCATCGCGCAGATCGTGCGGGGTATTGGGGAACAGCGCAAGACACGGGATACCCAGCGCCACCGCTTCCTTGGCGCGCGCCGCGATCCCCTCGCACGACCAGCGCGAGACGCCGGGGAGCGACGCGATCGGCTCCTCCACGCCCTGCCCTGCGGTCACGAACAGAGGCCAGATCAGGTCGGCGGGGGTGAGTATGGTCTCACGATGGAGCGCCCGGCTCCACGACGAGGCACGGGTGCGGCGCAGGCGAAGCGCGGGATAGGTGGCGGTCATCGGCGGGGCTTGTGCCGCAAAAGCGGCGGCGTGAAAAGCGCGCCCTTTGCCGCGTTCAGCGGGCCGCTGCGGCGCTCAGGCGATCGATCTCACGTTGCGGCGCGGCGCCGACGCCCGGCCCGGCAAGCGGAGCCAGCGCGGCGCCGGGGCGCAGTTCGCGCAGCACCGCCAGCCGCGCCTTGAACGCGCTCAGCTCGGTGCCCGAAAGCGCCGCCGTGGTCACGAACCGGACTGAGCCGGGATTTATCGGCACGCCGTTGCGATACATTTCGTAGTGAAGATGCGCGCCGGTCGAGAGCCCGGTCGAACCGACATAGCCGATCACTTGGCCGCGGCGGACGCGGCTGCCATACGACACCGCGATCCGGCTCATGTGGCCGTAACCGGTGCCCAGCCCCCCGCCGGCATCGAGCCTGACGAAGTTGCCGTGTCCGCCGTGCCAGCCTGCGAATGAGACCAGTCCGTCGCTGGTTGCATAGATCGGCGAGCCATAAGCGGCGGCAAAATCGATCCCGGCATGCATCCGGGTATAGCCCAGGATCGGATGACGGCGCAGTCCGAAGCCCGAGGTGATTCGCCCGAACACCGGCGCGGTCAGCCCGACCTGCTGCTGGCCGACGCCCGAGGCTTCGAAGAACTGGTCGTCCTGACCCCATTTGAGCAATTGCGCGCGAGGTTTGCCGTCGCGGGTGACCCCGGCATACATCAGGTCGCCGACTTCGCTTTCGCCCGATCCGGCACGTTTGTAGCCTACCACGATGTCGAACTCGTCCGACGGGGCGAGGTCCAGTTCGAGATTCATGTGCGTGTCGAGCGTCCGCAAATATTCCTGGATTGCCTTGACCGGCGCCCCCGCTGCACGCGCCGAGCGATACAGGCTGGAGCCGACGATCCCGCGAATTCGCAGCGGTGTATCGTCCACCCGGATCGACTTGCGAATCAGCGCCAGTGCGCCGCCCCTCCGTTCAACCGCAAGGTCGAGATCGAAGCGGGCGCGGAAGTTGAGGTCATCGAGTGGGCGCGGCTGGGTCGCCGAGGTGCGGCGGCCCAGCGTCAGGTCGAAGCGCGTGCCCGCCGAAATATTGCTCAGCGGGACCGCGGCGGCGACCATTGATTCGATTCGCGCGGCATCGCCGCTGCCCACGCCGGCGCGCTGGAGCATCCGCCCGAAACTGTCGCCCTGGCCGAGTGTGGCGACGAGCTGGATTGTCGGGCGTTCGGGGGCGTTGGCGAGCGGGATAACCGCTGCGGTCGCACCCATCCGCCGCCCGCTGTCTGCCCCCAGCGCCAGCGGCATGATCATCTGGCTGCGGAATTCGTCGCGCACCGCGCCATCGACTCGCATCGTCGGCGCGGCCTCGACCGCGTCGAAACTGGGCCAGAACAGCAGCGCTGTGGCGGACAGGCCGATCATTGTCGCCATCCCGCGCAGCCAACGGCTGCTCCCGATATCGAGCCCGAGATCGGGCACCCAATCGGTGTCGCGCAACGCGGGCAAGTGATCGTAGCGCAGTTCGTGGGCGAGCTGGCGCCAGTCCTTGCGGGCAGAGCGCCGCAGACGGGTAGCAGGGATGGCTTGCGCGAGCGACAGCGCGGCAGGCGCACCATGCGCGGGCGCGAACGCCTCGCGCGCGCCGAAGCGGCCTGCCAACTGTTCGCGCGATTTGAACAACCTGCGCCCCTTTCGTCCGGCACCGCGGGCGGTATGAAAGCCGCGCGAACCGTAAACCCCGATCCCGATTTGATGGCGGTCGCTTGTGCGCCGACAAAGTTAATCTCGACTTAAATACGCCTAATAGCGAGGACCTTCGCGGTAAAGCGTTGTCCGCAGGCGATGGCGTTGGGTGGCTTGAACCAAGGCGCAGGCGCTGCCACATTCACCGCTCGATGACCATCTGGCCATCCCCTACTCGCCCACGTTACGGCGAAGGCCCCGGTGCCAATTCCGGTGCTGGCCCCGGTGCAGGCATCGTCAAGGCGGTGCTCGGCCCGACCAACACCGGCAAGACGCATCTCGCAATCGAGCGGATGATCGCGCATTCCAGCGGCGCAATCGGCTTTCCGCTGCGCCTGCTGGCGCGCGAGGTCTACGACAAGGTCCGCGCGATCAAGGGTGACGCCCGCGTCGCGCTGATCACCGGCGAGGAGCGGATCGAGCCCAAGGATGCGCGCTGGCTGCTGTGTACCGCCGAGGCCATGCCATCACGGCCCGACCTGGCGTTCGTGGCGCTCGACGAGACGCAGATCGCTGCCGATCCAGAACGCGGGCACATTTTCACCGATCGCCTGCTTCACACCCGTGGGCGCGAGGAGACGATGCTGCTCGGTTCGGCCACGCTCGCACCGCTGGTCCGCACGCTATTGCCCGAAGCGGAGATCGTCACCCGCCCGAGGTTTTCGACGCTCAGCCAC
>JANMPV010000147.1:0-7690 GCA_031370045.1 Novosphingobium sp.
CGCGGTGAACAGCCCGGCGATCTTGGCGAGAATTCCCGCCTCGTTGTCGACGATCACCGTCAGGACATGGCGCTCGGCCGCAGGGTGCTTCATTATCATCATGGGTCAGACCAGCGCCTTGGCAGCATCGGTCATCGTCCCGGCGACCTGATCGCCGTAGAGGATCATTTCGGTATGCGCCGCGCCCGACGGGATCATCGGGTAGCAATTGGCTTCCTTGGCGACGCGGCAATCGACGATCACCGGGCCGTCGTGGTCGATCATCGCCTGGATACCGGCGTCGAGGTCGGCCTCGTGCTCGATCCGGATGCCCTTCCAGCCATAGGCTTCGGCCAGCCTGACGAAATCGGGCAGGCTGTCGGAATAGCTATTCGAATAACGGCTCTCATAGGTCAGCTCCTGCCACTGGCGGACCATGCCCATGTATTCGTTGTTGAGGATGAACACTTTGACCGGCAGGCGATACTGGCTGGCGGTGCCCAGTTCCTGGATGTTCATCTGGATCGAGGCTTCGCCGGCCACGTCGATCACCAGCGCATCGGGATTGCCGAGCTGCGCGCCGATCGCCGCGGGCAGGCCATAGCCCATCGTCCCCAGCCCGCCGCTGGTCAGCCACTTGTTGGGGCTGAAGAAATGGAAGTGCTGCGCTGCCCACATCTGGTGCTGGCCGACTTCGGTACTGACGATAGGATCGCGGTGCTTGGTCAGCTCGTACAGCCGCTGGACCGCGAGTTGCGGCATGATCGTGGACTGTGAGGTTGGAAAAGCCAGGCTGTCGCGCGCGCGCCAGCCGTCGATCCGGGCATGCCATTCGCTCAGCTCGGGCTTTTCATATCCGCCCGCGCGCCATGCCTCGATCAGTTGGGCGAGCACCGTGGCGCAATCGCCGATCAGCGGCAGGTCGACCGCCACGGTCTTGTTGATCGAAGAGCGATCGATATCGATGTGGATCTTGCGGCTGTTGGGCGCGAACGCATCGAGCCGCCCGGTGACCCGGTCGTCGAACCGCGCGCCGATGCACACGATCAGGTCGGCGCGGTTCATCGCCATGTTGGCCTCGAACGTGCCGTGCATCCCCAGCATCCCGAGCCACGCGGCGTCATCGGCGGGAAACGCGCCCAGGCCCATCAGGGTAGAGGTGACTGGGGCGCCGCTGATCGCTTGTAATTCGCGCAGCAGACGGGTGGCTTCGGGACCGGAATTGATCACCCCGCCGCCGGTATAAAGCACCGGGCTCTGTGCTGCGGCGAGCATCGCGGCGGCGGTCGCGACATCGCCGCGCGGGGCTTCGATCTGGGGGGTATAGCGCACGCGGCGCTGGGTCGGGCGCTTGGCCCACGCCGCGCTGGCGACCTGAACGTCCTTGGGAATGTCGACCACCACCGGGCCAGGACGACCGCTGGTCGCGATGAGGAAGGCTTCCTCGATCGTCGCGGCAAGCTCGGCCGGGTCTTTCACCAGATAGTTGTGCTTGGTGCAGTGGCGGGTGATGCCGACGGTATCGCATTCCTGGAACGCGTCCGAGCCGATCAGCCCGGTCGCGACCTGCCCGGTGATGACCACCAGCGGGATCGAATCCATGAACGCATCGGCGATCCCGGTGACCGCGTTGGTCGCGCCGGGGCCGGATGTGACCAGCACCACCCCGGGCTTGCCGGTTGAGCGGGCATAGCCTTCGGCGGCATGCGCTGCGCCGGCCTCATGCCGGACCAGGATGTGGCGGATGCGCTGGTCGGAAAACAGCGCGTCGTAGATCGGCAGCACCGCACCGCCGGGATAGCCGAACACGAATTCGACACCTTGCGCGACCAGGCCTTCGATCAGTATTTCAGCGCCGGATTTCTCGCCAGCCACGATAAACGTCCTTTTGACATGAAACGAGCCCGACGCAGTTGTCTGCGCCGGGCCGCCTCTCCACAACACGGTGGCCTGCCGCAGCAAGCCTTCGGCGGCGCCGTCTATGAGACAGATTATGACATGTCAAGTCTTAATTGTGTAACAATGATGCAAACATGGCCTGCGCATCGTAATTATCCGACTCAACGCGCTTCCATTCCGGGGGAGGCTGGTTGCGGAACCAGGTGTACTGGCGCTTGGCGTAATTCCGCGTCGCCTGTTGTCCCTCGGCCAGCACTGCGCCGGGCAAAACCTCGCCGGAAAGCAGCGCCGCGATCTGGCGCACCCCGATAGCGCGCATCACCGGCAGCTCGGAATCGAGCTTACGGGCGAGGAGTGCCTCGACCTCACTGATCGCGCCTTTTTCGAGCATTGCGGCGAAGCGTAGGTCGCAGCGTCGATACAGTTCGGAACGCTCGGGCAACAGAATGACCGCGCGCAGGTCCACCGCGTCTCCGATCCCGCCGCTGATGTCGTGTTGCCAGTCGGCCAAGGTTTGTCCGGTCGAGCGTACCACCTCAAGCGCGCGCGCGGTGCGGGTGCTGTCTCCGGGCGCGATCCGGTTCGCCGCCGAGGGGTCTTCCGATCGCAGGGCGGCAAGGCGTCGCTCCTGGGCAAGGGCGCGCACCGTTTCGCGCACCGCTGGATCGATCGCAGGGACAGGCGCGATCCCGTCGAGCAAAGTGCGCAAGTAGAGCCCCGTGCCGCCGACGAGGATCGGCAGTTTGCCTTGCGCCTGCGCGGCTTCGATTTCGCTGCGCGCCCCGGTCGCCCAGTCCGCAGCCGAACAGGCCTGCGCCCCGTCCCACGTCCCGAACAGGCGGTGCTCGACGCCGCGCATATCCTCGGGCGCAGGCCGCGCGCTCAGCACGCGAAGGTCGCGATAGACTTGCGCACTGTCGGCGTTGATGACGACAGCGTCGCCATGCCGCAGCGCCAATTCGACCGCCAGATCGCTCTTGCCGCTCGCGGTCGGCCCTGCGATGAGCGCCAGCGGCGGCCGGGCCGAGGCGGCTGGAGCTAAGGCTGGGGAGGGTTGCGACGTGCTCATCGCGCGGCTGTTAGCAGACAGCGCCACGCTTGCGGAAAAACTCGATGCGGCGCGCGTCGAGCTGGCCGCGCGCGGCTGGCCGGTGGCGATGGCCGAGCCGGTGTTGAGCGGCGAGGCGGCGATCGAGCTGCTCTTGCCCGATGGTGACCCCGCCGCCGTCCGCGCAATCCTCTCCAGTCATTTCGCCCCGTGCGACATTCTGGTGGCAGACCGCTTGATCGCGGTGCCGCAGCTGTTCGTCAGCGACATGGATTCGACCATGATCGGCCAGGAATGCATCGACGAGCTGGCCGACTACGCCGGGATAAAACCCCAGATCGCCGCGATCACCGAACGCGCGATGCAGGGCGAACTCGATTTCTCCTCGGCCCTGCGCGAGCGGGTGGCACTGCTCGCGGGACTCGCCGAAAGCACCATCGCGCAGTGCCTGGCCGAACGCATCCGCCCGATGGCGGGAGCCAAGACGCTGGTGGCCACGCTCAAGAGCCGGGGTTGCCATACCGTGCTTGTCACAGGAGGATTCCATGCGTTTGCCGATCCGGTGGCGGAGGAGCTGGGTTTCGAGCGAGTTGTCGGCAATCGGCTGGAAGTGGCTGCAGGCAAACTGACCGGCGGACTGGTCGGCCCGATCAGCGACAGCACCACCAAGGCGCAAACACTCGCTGAAGAGTCCGAAAAGCTGGGCGCCAATACGATCAGCCTGGCGATGGGCGATGGCGCCAACGATATCCCGATGCTTGCCGCGGCCACATTCGGCATTGCTTATCACGCCAAGCCCAAGGCCCGCGATGCCGCCGATGGCTGGATCGAACGCGGGGATTTGACGGCGGTGCTGGAACTGCTGGGGATTCCGAAAGCGCGATGGGTTCACGGTTAAGCCGGCACCCGCTCCATCTTCCACCACACCCCGAAATCCGCCTTCGCCCGATCGGTATAAGCCTGCTTTCTCTGCTTCTTCCTCACCGACGCATCGGGCGGGGGAAATAGCCCGAAGTTGACGTTCATCGGCTGATAGGTCTCCGCCACCGCATCGCCGGTGATGTGCGAGAGCAGCGCGCCCAGCGCAGTGGTGCGCGGGGGCGGGGACCAATCGTTGCCCGCCAGTTCGTCCGCCGTCATTAACCCCGCGATAAGGCCGACCGCGGCACTTTCGACATAGCCTTCGCACCCGGTGATCTGCCCGGCAAAGCGGATGTGCGGGGCGCTTTTCAGCCGCAGTTGCCGGTCGAGCAGGCGCGGCGAATTGAGGAAGGTGTTGCGATGGAGCCCGCCAAGCCTCGCGAATTCAGCGTTCTCCAGCCCGGGTATCGTGCGAAACAGGCGGACCTGCTCGGCGTGCTTCAGCTTGGTCTGGAAGCCGACGATATTCCACAGCGTGCCCAGCGTGTTGTCCTGGCGCAGCTGGACCACTGCATAAGGCCAGCGCCCGTTCGGAAATTCGGGAGAAGCATCGTGCGGGTTGTCTAGGCCCACCGGCTTCATCGGGCCATAGCGCAAAGTTTCTACGCCGCGCGAGGCCATGACCTCGATCGGCATGCAGCCTTCGAAATAGGGCGTATTGGATTCCCACTCGCGGAATTCGGTCTTTTCGCCCGCTAAAAGGCCTGCGTGGAAGGCTTGGTACTGCTCTTGATTCATTGGGCAGTTGACGTAATCCTTGCCCCCTTTGTCCCAGCGTGCGGCCATCCAGGCGATGTCCATGTTGATGCTGTCGTGGTGGACGATCGGTGCGATCGCATCGAAGAACGCCAGCGATTCCGCGCCGGTCGCCGCGTCAATGCTGTCGGCCAGCGCCGCTCCGGTCAGCGGGCCGGTGGCGACGATGGTTAGGCCATCGCTGGGCAGGATATCGACCCGCTCGCGCACGATCTCGAGCGAGGGCAGGGTGGCAAGGCGGCGTTCCACTTCGCGGGAAAATACATCGCGATCGACCGCCAAGGCCGATCCGGCGGGCACCTTGGCGACTTCGGCCGCAGCCATCACCAGCGAATCGCAACGCCGCATCTCGTGGTGGAGCAGGCCGACCGCGTTGCTGGTGTCGTCGTCCGAGCGAAAGCTGTTCGAGCAGACCAGTTCGGCCAAGCCATCGCCCTGGTGCGCGGGGCTGCGTTCGCCGGTTCCGCGGACTTCGCAGAGCCGCACGCGGATTCCGCGCTTGGCAAGCTGCCACGCTGCCTCGCTCCCCGCGAGCCCGCCGCCGATGATGTGGACCTGATAACTCACCACGCCCCCCTAACCGCTCATCCCGAGCGAAGTCGAGGGATCAAGCGTTTACAGACGAGCGGGGGGAACGTGTCTCGACTTCGCTCGACATGAGCGGGTAGGGGCGGGGGGAAGGAGTTGCCGTGCCCAAACGCGCCTTGATCGAACGCCGACCGTGGCTGCTGGCCAGTCTGGTCGCAGGAATTTCGTTCTTTTTCGTCAAGGACGGGGCGCTGGCCGGGCTGTTCAAGATGGCGTGGAAGGGGGCAGGGGTCGCGCTGCTGGCGGTCTACGCGCTGATCCGCGCGCCGGGGACCGACGGCAAGCTGCTCGCCGCGGTCATGGCGTTCGGCGCGGCGGGCGACATGGCAATCGAAATCAGCCTCGAGGCGGGGGCGGCGTGTTTCTTTGTCGGCCACATCGTCGCCATCTCGTTCTACGCGCGTCACCGCCGCGACAGCCTGACGCCGAGTCAAAAGGCCACTGCGGTAGCACTGCTGCTCGGCACGCCGCTGATCGCGTTCCTGCTGCCCGCCGACCGCAGTGCCGCACCCGGCGTGGCGCTGTATGCGCTCGCGCTGGGTGGGATGGCCGCCGCCGCATGGTCGAGCGCGTTTCCGCGCTATCGCGTGGGGCTGGGGGCGGTGCTGTTCGTCGCCTCGGACCTGCTGATCTTCTCGCGGATGGGGCCGCTCAGCGCGAGCCCGCTGCCGGATATGTTGATCTGGCCGCTGTATTACCTTGGCCAGTTCCTGATTTGCACGGGGGCGGTGGGTTATTTGCGCGGAAAGCCCGCCTAGCCCTGCCACGCCGCAATCGTCGTACGGTGGAGTTCGCGGCGATGACCCGCGTAACCGCCGGTGGCGCGGTGAAGCAGCGAGCGATTGTCCCACATTATCAGCATTCCGGGCTCCCACACGTGGCGATAGACAAACTCTTCGTGCGATTGCCATGCGGCGACTTCGCGCAGCAGCGGGAAAGCGTCCTCATCATCCATGCCGTCGATCCCGACAACGTAACCCAGCGTCGAATAGAAGCCCCGCCGCCCGGTTTCGGGATGCGCGGGGACCAGCGGATGGCTTTGCTCGGCGCGTGCTTCCTCGCCTGGCCGGATCGCCATGCTGCGGCCTGTGTCGCGCGTCCCATAGGATCCGTCGGGGGCATAGGCGAGCCTGGCCGAGTGGATCGCCACAAGCTGGCCCCATTCGGCCTGTTTGTCTGCGGGGAGCGCCTCCCACGCGGCATGCTGGTTGGCGAACAGGGTGTCGCCGCCAAGCGGGGGTATCTCGATCGCCAGGAGGCAGGTTCCCGCAGGCGGCTGCGCCTGAAAGCTCCAGTCGCTGTGCCAGTTTTCGGCAAACAACGGCGTACGCTCGTCCGCCTCGCGCAGGATCGCGGCGATATGCTCGCGCCCGGGGATCGGGGCGAAGAACGGGTCGGTCCCGAACCCGCCCATCGCCACGGTAAACCGCTCGAGCGCGTCGTCGTCCATCGCCTGATCGGGAAAGGCCAGGACATGGTGCTCAAGCCAGGCCGCACGGATCGCGGCAATGGTTTCAGGAACGAGCGCCGCTGAAAGGTCGACCCCGGTGACCCGAGCGCCGCACGCCTGACCCGATGGTTCGACTTGCAGCATGGCTCAGGCCTCGCTTTCCGGACCAGAATCTTCGGTGCTGAGATCGACGTCGGCAACGGCTTCCTCGTCGGCAACGACGCCCACATCGGCATCAACCAGCCGCACCGCGCTGACGACGTGTTCCTCGTCGGAAACGTTGAACAGCCGCACTCCCGCGCTGCCCCGCCCGATCACGCGCAGCGACGTCAGTGGCAGGCGGATCAGCTTGGCTTGGTCGGTCACCAGCATCAGCTGATCGTCCTTCGATGCGGCAAAGCTGGCAACCACCGGACCGTTGCGCCCGATGTTGTCGATGTTGGTGATACCCTGGCCGCCGCGATTGGTCCGGCGGTATTCGTACGCCGACGAAAGCTTGCCATAACCGTTGGCGCAGACGGTGAGGATGAACTGCTCCTTGTCAGCCAGTTCGGCAAAGCGTTCGGCATCCATCGCGGGATCGCTGTCGCGGTCGGGCTTCCACGGCGCGTGGCGCAGGTAGTCCTCGCGCTCGTCCTGATCTTTGACCCCGACACGGTGGAGGATCGACAGCGAGATGACCTCATCGTCGCCCTTCAGCGTCATCCCGCGCACGCCCGTCGAGGTCCGGCTGACGAATTCGCGGACGTCGTCGGCCTGGAAGCGGATCGCCTTGCCCAGCTTGGTGGCAAGCAGCACGTCGTCGCCGGGGACGGTCAGCGCCACTCCGATCAGACGGTCGTCGGACCCTTCCTCGAAGCGCATTGCGTACTTGCCGTTGGTGGGCACGTTTGCGAACGAATCCATCGCGTTGCGCCGCACCCCGCCCTTGGCGGTGGCGAACACCACGTTGAGATCGCCCCATTCGGCCTCGTCGGCGGGCAGCGGGAGGACCGCAGCAATCGTTTCGCCTTGATCGAGCGCGGGAAGCAGGTTGACGATAGGGCGTC
>JANMPV010000212.1:0-5412 GCA_031370045.1 Novosphingobium sp.
CCCAGAACAGCGCCTGCAGGGTGGATGTCGAGAACTTGTTTGCGCCCAGGCTGATCGCGAACACGAAGCCCAGCGGGGCCAGCATGATTAGCCACATCAGCGGGCTGCGCGAGAGCATCAACTGCTCGGCCACGCCGCGGAACAGCAGCGCGACCACGCCCGACAGCATCACGCCCGAAGCCATGTAGTTGTAGATCGACAGCATATGACTGCGCAGGCCCTGATCGATTGCGCCATCGCGCCCGATCACCCCGCCATTCAGAGTCGGAGACCCGCCGAATCCTGCCCGGGTATCCCGGGTGGTCGGCTGGGGGTCGTTCCAGTTAGCCATTCAAAACTCCCTTCCGGCGCCGAGCGACGACAAGCCGGTATCTGTAATATCGCGATTTGCCTCGGCCAATTCAAGTGAATCCGGTCTAATCGCCAATGTCTCCAATTGTATCAGGTGCTGCGGGCGAGTTGCTCGCTGCGGTCGCGCGCGGCGCGCAGGGTTGCGGCGATCAGGCGGTCGGCGGCATCGTCGCGCTCCAGCACCTCCAGCCCGGCCCGCGTGGTGCCGCCGGGCGAGGCGACGCGCGCGGCCAGCGTGGCGAAATCCTCGCCCGATCGCGCGGCAAGTTCCGCCGCGCCGCGCACCATCGCCAGCGCCATCGCCGCCGACGCCTGCGGCTCCAGCCCCAGCTCCGTGCCGCCTTTGGCCAGCGCCTCAAGCAGACGATAGACGAACCCCGGACCGGACCCGCCCAGCGCGGTGACCGCGTGAAGCAGATCCTCGTCGGCCAGCCATGCGACCGGGCCAAGCGCGTGACCGAGACGATCGAGCAGCTCCCGGTCGGCGTTGGGAATGCCGGATCCGGCGAATAATGCGACCGGAGACAACCCGTAAGCCGCCGCAAGATTGGCCATGATCCGCGCGACCCGCGCACCCGGCAACCGCGCAGAAAGCTGCGCGCAATCGGTCCCGGCCAGGATCGACAGCACCAGCGCGCCGTCCGCCAACCGCGCCAGCGCTGGGGCCAGGTCGGCGAACTGCTGCGGCTTGATCGCCAGAACGATGAGGTCGAATGGGCCTGCGGGCGGTTCGCGGACCAAAGCCACGCCTTGGGGCGGGGTTGCGAGGGGATCGAGCACGGTGACGTTATCCGGAGCCAGCACGCCCCCCGCAAGCCAGCCATCGAGCAGCGCGCGGCCCATGTTGCCGCAACCGACGAGGAGGGTTCGTAGCTTCGTGCTCACGCCTCGCCCTGTGCATCTACCATCGCGCTGGCGAGGGCTTCGGCGGGGGTCTTGTCACCCCACAGGATGAACTGGAACGCGGGGTAGAACCGATCGCACTCGTCGATGGCGGCTTCGATAACGGTCTGCGCCTGGGCGATCGTCAGCAGCCCCTCATCACCCAACATCAGGCCGTGGCGATAGAGCAGCACGCCGCCGTTGGACCACAAGTCAAAATGGCCGAGCCAGACCTGCTCGTTGATCAGGCTGAGCACTTCGTAGACCCCGCCGCGCTTGTCGTCAGGGACGCGGATGTCGGGCAGGCACAGCAGTTGCAGGACGTTGTCCTCGCTGCGCCAGATCGCGCGCAACTGATAACTGGCCCAACTGCCCTGGATTTCGCCCAGAATCTCCTCGTCGGAGACGAATTCGTAATCCCACCCGCGCGCGTCGAACAGCGAGGCGAGTACGTCGACGGGGGCACCGTCGCCGTCTTCGATCTCGCTCTGATCGGTCATCGGCACGTGTTCCGCTCCCTGGGACCGTCCAAACCGCCCCGCTGCGAAGGCTTGGCGTCAAGCAGGGGTGCGCGGCAATCGGGATCGGCGAGCAGGCTGGGCATAACCACACAACCTTGTGCAAAAGCTGTGGACACGCGGGGGACGGTGCCCTGCGCCACGCGCCTACTTGGCCGCCAGCGCGTCAACTGCCTGGCCTGCGGGGCTGGCCCACACGAATGCGTCGGGGTCCTTCTTGCGCGCCTCCTTGAGGAACGCCTGCGCCGCTGCCTGGGTTTCGAACGGCCCAACCAACAGACGGTTGGTCTGGCCCCACGGGGTGGTCCACGGCTTGCGCCCCTTGAACAGATCGGCTTGCGTCTTGCCCAGCTTGCGCCAGTCGAAGCCCAGCGCACCCTTGTCGCGCCCGACGCCGAGTTGCACCCAGATCCGGCTGGGATGGCTGGGCACGACCAGCTTGGCAGACTTGTCCGAAGCCTTGATCGGCTTGCCAGTCTTGGGATCGATACCCTTTTTGGGCGCGGTCGAAACCGCAGGATCGGCCGCCGCGATCCGCCTGGTCCCGGTGGGAGCATCGGGGATCGGCCCGCGTTCGTCGGCGAGCTCGGCCTTTTTCGTTCGCGACGGCAGCTTGCTGATGTCGACCGCAGCAGCGGCGCGCTGTTCATCGGCGGGTGGGCGGAAATCGCTGAACGCGGCGGCCAGGTCGCGACGCGGTTCGGGTGCGGGCGGCCCGGACGGGACAAGCGCAGGGGCCGTCGTAGCGGCGGGCGTCGGCGTCGGCGTCGGCTTTGTGGCTGGAGGCACAGCCGAACCCGTCGCCAGTGCCAACTCGCCCCCGGCTTGCTGGGCGCGACGAGCGAGATCGAGATTGCTCGCCGCCGCCGCCGTCGCTGCGGCGGAGAGCGCGATCGAAGCTTGCGGCGGCACGGCGACCGTCAAAGTAGCAGCAGGCGACGGGGCGGGTGTTACGGGCGGCGTCCCCACCACGGGCTTGAGCGAGAGGCTGGCAAATGACGGACCTGTCGTGGGGGTGGGGGTGGGTGCCGGTGCCGGTGTCGGTGTCGGTGTCGGTGTCCCTGCCGTTGTCAGAGCCGGGGCCGATCCTGCCTGTGCGATCGTCGGCCGGTAAGCCTGCGGCTGCGGGAAAATAACCGGCAGCGCAGTTGCCGCCGCCACGCGGACCGGCGATGCGTTGCGCGCAGGAGCGGTGGGTGTGGGAAATGGCAATGGCGCGGGCACCGCAGGTTTGGCCGCAAGCGTCACCGCTGGCCGGGTTTCCACCGCTTGCGGACGAACCAGACCCTTGGTGCCGTTGTCGCGCACCGCCACCCGCTCGCGGCGGCGTTCGATGCGTTCGTTCTTGCCCTTTTTGCCCGAAGGATCGTTCTTGGCCGCGAGCGCGACCACCGGCGTTGCCGCGGGGCGTGGATTGAGCGCGGCATAACGCGCGACCCGCGGATCATCGCGCCCGATCTGCGCAGCCCGGGGGAAATGGCCGAAGTTGGCTGCCGCCGCCTGCTGCGCCGGGGTCAGCCGACCCATATAGCGCAAGTACGGAACCATCGCGTCGGACAGGTCGCGCGGCATCGTGCCGGTGGCGATCTTTACCGCTTCCTCGGTATCGCCCAGAATCGCCAGAACGAACGCGCGGGTGCGCCAGGCGGCGGGTTCGTTGCGGCGCAACTGGGTGAGCAAGGTGGCCTCGGAGCCCTTGCGGTCGCCCCCGATGGCCAGGCTCAGTGCGAGCCGTTGGACGATCTCGTCGTTGCTTGGCGCTGAGGCCAGCGCCTGGCGATAATACCGTTGCGCGCTGAGATTGTCGCCGACCAGATCGTAGGCCAGCCCGCGATCGCCGCCGAGCGAACCGCCGCGCGCGCCCGCGCGCTCGGCCGCGTCGAACAGCGGGATCGCCGCGAACGGATCCTCGTTCTTCACCAGCGCGCTCGCCAGCGCAGTCTTGACCCGTGGATCGCCCGGCGAAAGCTGGTCGGCGCGGCCAAAGAAGCCGAGCGCGGCATCGTTGTCACCCAGAGTCAGCGCGGCGTTGCCCGCGTCGAGCAGCGCGGCAACGTCGCGCGGATTGGCAGACAGCCGGGTCAGCGCGGCATTGAGCTGGTAACTCTGCTGGCTGGGCAATTCCTGAACCACTGCACGCGAGACGGGCTCGAGCTCGTCGGCATCGTCCTGTTGGGCGCGCACCGAGCTCGCACCGGCCAACAGCGCGACCAGCGCCAGCGAAGCGCGCCATAAGTACCGATAGTTTCGCGAACCCGCGATCATGCGCCTACTCCCAGCGTAGCGGCCACAGCCGCGCGCCGTTTCGCGCCCCCAAATAAAACCAGGGTGTCCAATTCCCCGCCACCTAGCAGAGCAAGTCCATCACCCTGATGAACGGACCAGCCGCAGCCGCTACTGGTTGTTCTGCCGCCCCAGAAATCGCGGAATGTTGAGAGATCCGCCGCTTTCCGCCGAATCGGCCTCTGCATCTGCCTCTTCCTCTTCCACACCGGCCTGACGCCCGCCGCGTGAGAGGTTGGCCATGCGTTCGAACAAGGTCGCTCCGCCTCCGGAACCACCGCCCGAACCGCCGCCCGATTTGCTCATCGGCGAAACTCCGCCCCCCCGCGAAACCTTGGGGGCGACGTCCTCGTCTTCTTCGATCAGGCGGTCGGCATCGCCCAGCAGCCCGTCTTCGGTGCTCTTGCGCCCGAAACTGGAAAGCCGCTCGAGCGAAGCATAGCCGCTGGTCGGCTCTCTCGCGGCTTCAATCGTATCCTCTTCGGCCCGGCCCTCGTCGATTTCCAGTTCGAGGTCGAGTGCGTCCTCGACCGCACCTTCGTCCGCAAGCGCTGCAGTCTGGTCGCTATCGGCGTCCTCGGCATCCGGAGCGGCGGTGAACCCGCCATCGGCCCCGGCGAGCTCATGTACGCTCGAATCGGTGGGATCCGCGAGACCCGTTTCAGGCGTGTCGCTCCATGAAGTCGTTGCGGGAGCGGGCTCAGGCACCGCAAATGCCTGCGGAGTGTGCGTCGTCGGCACCGCCGGCCCGCGCGCGGTCCCGGGCATCGAATAGGGGCGCGACGCTTCCACCGCCATCTCGTTGGTCTGCTCGATCCCGGTGGCGACCACCGAGACGCGGATCTTGCCCTGCAGGTCGGGGTTGAACGCCGAACCCCAGATGATGTTGGCGTTGGGATCGACCAACTCGCGGATGTGGTTGGCGGCCTCGTCGACCTCAAGCAGCTTCATGTCCTCGCCGCCGATGATCGAGATGATCACCCCCTTGGCGCCCTTCATGCTCACCCCGTCGAGCAGCGGGTTGGAAATCGCCCGTTCAGCCGCCTCGAGCGCGCGATTTTCACCGCTGCCCTCGCCGGTGCCCATCATCGCCTTGCCCATCTCGCCCATGACCGAACGGACGTCGGCGAAATCGAGGTTGATCAGGCCCGGCATGACCATCAGGTCGGTGATCGAGCGCACCCCCTGCTGGAGCACTTCGTCGGCCAGCTGGAACGCTTCCTTGAAAGTGGTTTCCGCCTTGGCGACCAGGAACAGGTTCTGGTTGGGGATGACGATCAGCGTATCGACGTGCTTTTGCAGTTCTTCGATCCCGGCGTCGGCCGCGCGCATCCGGCGGGTGCCTTCGAACAGGAACGGCTTGGTCACCACGCCCACA
>JANMPV010000223.1:0-2927 GCA_031370045.1 Novosphingobium sp.
TTCGGCGTAGTTGTTGAGCGTGCGGGTCAGCGCGGCGCGGAAGGCGGCCAGATGCGTGCCGCCGTCGCGCTGGGGGATGTTGTTGGTGAAGCACAGGACGTTTTCGTAATAGCTGTCGTTCCATTCGAGCGCGACTTCGATCCCGATGCCATCACGTTCTGAACTGATCGCCACCGGCTCGGGCAACAAGGGCGTCTTGTTGCGGTCGAGGTAGCCGACGAACGCGCCGATCCCGCCCTGGTAGAACAGGTCGTGCTCCTTGATCTCCTCATGCCGCAGATCGCGCAGCTTGATGTGGACGCCCGAGTTGAGGAAGGCGAGCTCGCGATAGCGGTGCTCGAGCTTCTCGAAATCGAAGTCGATGACGTTCTTGAAGGTGTTGGTCGAGGCGAGGAAGGTGACGCGGGTGCCCTTCTTGCCTGCTGGCGCCGGCCCGACCACGCGCAGCGGTTCGACCGCATCGCCGTATGCGAACTTCATCCAGTGCTCTTCGCCATCGCGCCAGATCGTCAGCTCGAGCCATTCAGACAGCGCGTTGACCACCGAGACGCCGACCCCGTGGAGCCCGCCCGAAACCTTGTAGGCGTTGTCGTCGCTGGTGTTCTCGAATTTGCCCCCGGCGTGGAGCTGGGTCATGATGACCTCGGCTGCCGATACGCCTTCCTCGGCGTGAATCCCGGTCGGGATGCCGCGGCCGTTGTCTTCGACGCTGACCGAGCCATCGGGGTTGAGCTCGATCAGCACCAGATCGCAATGCCCCGCCAGCGCTTCGTCGATCGCGTTGTCCGAAACCTCGAACACCATGTGGTGGAGGCCCGATCCGTCGTCGGTATCGCCGATATACATCCCCGGGCGCTTGCGCACCGCATCGAGGCCCTTGAGCACCTTGATCGAATCCGCACCATAGGCATTGGCGTTGGGGATGTTGAGGTTGGCGCTGGGTTCGCCCGATGCCATCTGCTGCGGGGGCTGGGGGGCGGTGTTTTCGGGAGTCTCTGTCATACCCGGTACATAGGCTCGCCCCCCCACAAACCCAAGCAGAACCGCACTTTTCCGTCCCCTTTTCCACAGCCGCCGGATCGGCTAGGGCGTTGCCATATGCCCTCGTCCAACGTTCCCGATGTGTTGCTCGGCAGACGCCTTCATGGGGATGATCTCGACGAGCCCGGCTTGCAGAAGTGGTTTGCCGACGAGCACAACGGGTATGCGGACTTGGTCGGCTCGGTGGGGGAGGCCGAGCCGGAGGACGATTTCGGGCCCGTTGGCGGATCCGCCGCGCCCGCCAATCGGTTCCACGCCTTCGCCCATCTCCCAAATCGCCGCTTTGCCCGATGCCTTGCGCTCGGCGCGGCGAGCGGTCGTGAATATGCGCCGCTGGCGGGACGCGTCGACCGGTTCGTGGCGATCGAGCCGGGACGGCGGTTCTGGCGGCCGACAATCGCCGGCGCTCCCGCAGAGTACCGCACGCCGACGCTGCGTGGCACGCTCGACCTGGCCGATGGCTCGTGCGACCTCGCGTGCAGTTTCGGGGTGCTCCACCATATTGCCAACGTCGGCGAAGTGCTCGCCGAAGTGGCGCGGGTGCTGGCGCCCGGTGCGCCGCTGCTGGTGCGCGAGCCCATCACCTCGCTCGGCGATTTCCGCGTCCCGCGCCGCGGGTTGACCCGCAACGAACGCGGAATTCCGCACGCAATGATGGATCGCCTGCTCACCCAGGCCGGGTTCGCGGTGGTGTCTCGCCGGTTCGTCAATTTTCCTGGAACGCGCGAACTGCCGGCGCGGCTGGGGCTCAGGAACGCCTGGGACAATCCTCTCATCGCGCGGATCGACGCTGCATTGGGGTGGGCGATGGCATGGAACGCGCGTTACTGGCGCCCGCGGTTGATCGACAAGCTTGCGCCGCGTTCGGCTTATTGGGTAGCGACCCGGCTGCCGCCCGCGTCGCCCTGACCAGCCCGCCATCAAGCTTCTGGCATGGGGAGCGTTTTCCTGCTGTACCGCACATTCGATTTTGGGACACAATGCACCATGCGCAAGATGTTAGCGGGCGTTGCGATCGCGGCGCTGTCGGTACCCGCAGCTCTGGCCCAGACCCCGACCGGGACGATGGGCGCGTTAAGTCCCGACCAGCAGGCGTTTCGCGGACTTTACAAGGAACTGGTGGAAACCAACACCACGCTCTCGTCGGGCAGCTGCACGCTCGCCGCCGAGCGGATGGCCGCCCGGTTGCGCGGAGCCGGCCTATCCGACGGCCAGCTGACCCTATTCTCTACTCCCGAGCATCCCAAGGAAGGCGGGCTGGTCGCGGTCTATCCCGGCACCTCGAAATCAGCGAAACCGATCCTGGCGATCGCCCATCTCGACGTGGTCGAGGCCAAGGCGGAAGACTGGACCCGCGACCCGTTTACGCTGATCGAGGAAGGCGGTTATTTCTACGCCCGTGGCGCTTATGACGACAAGGCAATGGCAGCTGCGCTGGTGGATACGCTGATCCGGTTCCAGCAAACTGGCTACAAGCCGCGCCGCACGGTTAAGATCGCGCTGACTTGCGGCGAAGAGACCAATGGCGCGTTCAATGGGGCGCAGTGGCTCACCGAGAACCGACGCGAGCTTATCGACGCCGAATTCGCGCTCAACGAGGGCGGCGGCGGCGATAGCGACGGCAAGGGAAATGTTCTGGGCCAGTCGGTCCAGGTCGGCGAAAAGACGTTCGCCACCTACCGCCTCGAAACCCGCAATCGCGGCGGGCACAGCTCGGTCCCGCGGTCGGACAACGCGATCTATCAACTCGCCCGTGCGCTGACCAAGCTTGAGGCGCACGAGTTCCCGGTCGAGTTCACCGACACCACCCGGACCTATTTCCGCGAGGCCGGGGCTGGGCGGAAAAACGCCATCGGCGCAGCGATGGTCGCGCTGGCTGCGAACCC
>JANMPV010000241.1:0-3779 GCA_031370045.1 Novosphingobium sp.
GCCGAACTGCCGCTGTACATCGACGATACCCCGGCGCTGTCGATCGCCGCGTTGCGTGCGCGCGCGCGGCGCTTGAAGCGGCGTCACGATGTCGGGCTGATCGTTGTCGATTACCTCCAGCTGCTCCAGGGCTCGGGACGGGCGACCGACAACCGGGTCAACGAGATTTCCGAGATCAGCCGCGGGCTCAAGACCCTGGCCAAAGAACTCAACGTGCCGGTGCTGGCGCTGTCGCAGCTCAGCCGCGCGGTCGAGCAGCGCGAGGACAAGCGCCCGATGCTGTCCGATTTGCGCGAATCGGGCTCGATCGAGCAGGACGCCGACATCGTCATGTTCGTCTATCGCGAATACTATTACGTCTGCTCGCGCGAGCACAAGCGTCCGGTCGAAGGCGACGACGCCATGACCCACGACGCCCACGCGCAATGGGCCGCCGACATGGAGCGGGTCTATGGCCTGGCCGAACTGATCATCGGCAAACAGCGTCACGGCTCAACCGGCAAGGTCCGCCTGCGGTTCGAGCCGCGGATCACCAAGTTCAGCGATCTGGCCGAGGACCAGCGGGGCGGGCAAGGCTACGATTGAAGGCCGAGCCCGCACCCCGTAAACCTTGACTTTCGCACCTTGCGCCCGTACCGGCCACGCTTTCCAGCAGACCCTGCTTATTGATCGGAGTGCCCGATGGCGCGCGTTACCGTTGAAGATTGCGTCGACAAGGTTCCCAACCGGTTCGATCTCGTGCTGCTCGCCGCGACCCGCGCGCGTGCGATCTCGGGCGGGGCCGAGCTGACAATCGAACGCGATCGCGACAAGAACCCGGTCGTCGCGCTGCGCGAGATCGCCGAAGAGACGGTCAAGCCCAAGCACCTCCACGAGAACCTGGTCAGCTCGTTGCAGAAAATCCTGCCCGACGACGAGGACGAAGCCGATGCGGTCGGCTCGCTCAGCCAGTCGGCCGAGGCGCTGCGGATCACCGCCGCCGCGCCGGTGCGCAACACGTCGTTGGGTGCCGATTACGACGGCTGAACGGATAGACTAAACCCGCCTCGGACTTGGCCACGAGGATAAAACTGCCTGCGCCGCATCGTTCAGGCCAATTGCGGATGTCCGTGTCGGTGAACGATGAGGGTCACGTCGGCGCAAACTTTGCCGCCAGCCGCTTCAACCCCTCAACCACAGCGCCGAAGAACAGCCCGCCGATCACGGTCGAGAGCACCAATTCACCCCAGTTGACATGCAGCTGCACCAGCGGTGCGGCGGCGAGGGTGACAAAGAGCATGGTTGATGTGTTCACCACCATCGGCAACGCCTTGATCACATCGAGATAGAGCGCGAGCACCAGCAGCACCAGGCTGGCGGCCATGCCCGCCCCGCCATAATGGGTCGCGCCGTAAACCAGAAACCAGCCGAGCCCGATTCCGACCACCGCGCCGATGATTGCAGCGGGCAGTCGGCTAATCTCAAGCTGCTCGTTATTGGCCCAGTACCACAGTAACAAAAAGCCCCCGACGAGCGAGGTATCGGCGATGAATTGCAGCGCGAGCGCGATCCAGGCAATAATCAACACTAGCACTATTGCGGTAATGGCAAGGCCGGCGAGCGGTCCTGGCGGCGGCGCGGTTTGGGCCTTAGCCGGCGGCGTGGCGTCCATGGCAGTTCTCCCGTTCGATGGCGCCGGCCTGGGCCGATCGTCGGGGAAATAAAGCGCAAGTTGCAGCTTTGCGCCAGCACAAAGCGGAAACGGCCGCAGCATGGGACGGGGACCCGCAAGAGCATGTCCCCGACCTTCCCCCAATTGCAGCAGCCTCACGCCCCCTGTGGCGCAGCCTCACACCCCTTGCGGCGCAACCTCGCCCGCGCCGCCGAAGCGGCGGCCGGCCTTGGGGATGGCCGAACCGAAAGTCGTCACGGGGCGCAGCGGCCCGGTCGGGGCATCGGGGCGGTCGATCTTGCCGATGTCGAGCAACTGCTTGATCTCGTCGCCGGTCAGTGTCTCGTACTCGAGCAGCGCCTGGGCGAGGAGGTGGAGCTTGTCCTCGTTGCCCTTGAGGACCCCGCTGGCCTTGGCGTGCGCGCCTTCGACCAGTGCGCGTATTTCGCTGTCGATCGCCTTGTTGGTCTCGTCCGAATTCATCGTCCGCTGGCTGCCGCCGTAGCCAAGATAGCTCTCTTGGGTCTGTTCGTACTGGAGCGGCCCGAGCTTGTCCGACATACCCCACTGGGTGACCATGTTGCGCGCCAGGCTGGTCGCGTACTGGATGTCCGACGAGGCGCCGCTGCTGACTTTGTCATAGCCGAAGATGATCTCCTCGGCGACGCGCCCACCCATGCTGACCGAGAGGTTGGCGAGCATCTTGTCGCGGTGGTACGAATAGCTGTCGCGCTCGGGGAGACGCATGACCATGCCCAGCGCGCGGCCGCGCGGGATGATCGTTGCCTTGTGGATCGGGTCGCTGGCGGGCTCGAACACGCTGACGATGGCGTGGCCGGCCTCGTGATAGGCGGTCATCTTCTTTTCGTCGTCGGTCATCACCATGCTGCGCCGCTCGGCACCCATCATGACCTTGTCCTTGGCGTCCTCGAACTCCTGCATCGCCACCAGCCGTTTGTTGCGACGCGCGGCAAGCAGCGCGGCCTCGTTGACCAGGTTCGCAAGATCCGCGCCGGTGAAGCCGGGAGTTCCGCGCGCAATCGTGCGCGGATTGACGTCGGGCGCCAGCGGCACCTTCTTCATGTGGACCGAGAGAATCTTCTCGCGGCCCTCGATGTCGGGGATCGGCACGACCACCTGGCGATCGAACCGGCCCGGGCGCAGCAGCGCCGGATCGAGCACGTCGGGACGGTTGGTCGCGGCGATGATGATGATGCCTTCGTTGGCCTCGAACCCGTCCATCTCGACCAGCAGCTGATTGAGTGTCTGTTCGCGCTCGTCGTTGGAATTGCCCAGGCCGTGGCCGCGATGACGCCCGACCGCGTCGATCTCGTCGATGAAGACGATGCACGGTGCGTTCTTCTTGGCCTGTTCGAACATGTCGCGCACCCGGCTGGCGCCGACCCCGACGAACATCTCGACGAAGTCCGAGCCCGAAATCGTGAAGAACGGCACCCCAGCCTCGCCCGCGATGGCGCGAGCGAGCAGGGTCTTGCCGGTACCGGGCGAACCGACCAGCAGCGCGCCCTTGGGGATCTGCCCGCCCAGTTTGGAAAACCGGCCCGGATCGCGCAGGAACTCGACGATTTCCTCCAGCTCTTCGCGCGCCTCGTCGATGCCCGCGACATCGGCGAAGGTCACCCGGCCCTGCTTTTCGGTGAGCAGCTTGGCCTTGGATTTACCAAAGCCCATCGCGCCCGAACCGCCGCCTTTCTGGACCTGGCGCAGCGCAAAGAACGCCACGCCCAGGATCAACATGAACGGCAGCGACTGGATCAGGATATAGAGCAGCACGTTGCCTTCATCCGCAGATTTGCCCTGGTACTTGACCTGATATTTCTGCAGCAATTCGGGCAACGATGTGTCGTTGGGGATCGGCACGGTCGAGAACGCCTCGCCGTTGGTGTATTTGCCGATGATCCGGTCCTGCCCGACCTGGACGTTAGCGACCGAACCCTCGGCCACCTTGGCGCGGAAGTCGGAATACCCGATCGCGGTCGAAGCGGTCTCGCTTCGGCCCGAGAACATCGAGACGACGAGCAGCAGCGCGAGGAAGATCCCGCCCCACATCAGCAAGCTCTTCATCCAGGGATTACCCGTAGGCTGTTCGTCGTTCATCGCGGCCTCG
>JANMPV010000253.1:0-2334 GCA_031370045.1 Novosphingobium sp.
GTGACGCGGCGGTGGCCGAATACACCGAGCGGTTCGATCGCCACGTGCTGGGCGACGACTGGCGGATCGCCGCCGCCGATTGCCGCGAGGCGTTCGAGGCACTGGCCCCGACTTTGCGTGCGGCACTCGAACTCGCCGCAACGCGCATCCGCGCCTATCACGAGGGCCAGCGTCCCGAGGACCGCGACCACATCGACGCCGAGGGCGTACGTCTCGGCGCGCGGTGGCGGGCGGTCGATGCGGCTGGGCTGTATGTGCCTGGCGGACGCGCAGCCTACCCGTCGTCGCTGCTGATGAACGCGATCCCCGCCAAAGTGGCGGGGGTTGAACGGTTGGTGGTCGTTACCCCCACACCGGGCGGAGCGATCAATCCGCTGGTCCTGGCCGCCGCGCACTTGGCCGGGGTCGACGAGGTGTGGCGGATCGGCGGCGCGCAGGCGATTGCGGCGCTGGCCCACGGAACCGCGCGGATTGCCCCGGTCGATGTCATCACCGGCCCCGGCAATGCCTGGGTTGCCGAGGCCAAGCGTCAGCTGTTCGGCGTGGTCGGGATCGATATGGTCGCCGGACCTTCCGAAATTCTGGTGATTGCCGATGCCTTCAACGATCCCGCATGGATCGCCGCCGATCTGCTCAGCCAGGCCGAACACGACCCCGCCGCGCAATCGATCCTGATCACCGACGACGCCGCGTTCGCGAACCAGGTCGCCGATCTCGTGGGGGTCGAGCTGGCCCTGCTGCCGACCGCGCGGGTGGCCAAGGAAAGCTGGGAAACCCACGGCACGATCATCGTCGTCGCCAGCCTCGACGAGGCACCCGCACTCGCCAACCGCCTCGCTGCCGAGCACGTCGAACTGGCGGTGGCCAATCCCGAGCAGATGTTCTCGCGCATCCGCCACGCAGGCAGTGTGTTCCTCGGTCGCAACACGCCCGAGGCGATCGGTGACTATGTGGCCGGGCCCAACCACGTCCTGCCCACGGGTCGCCGCGCGCGGTTCTCTTCGGGCCTGTCTGTGCTCGATTTCATGAAGCGCACCAGCTTCATCGCCATGGGCGAAGGCGCGCTGGAGAAGATCGGCCCCGCCGCCATCGCGCTCGCCGAGGCCGAGGGCCTGTCTGCGCACGCGCGCTCGATCGAAGTAAGGCTTGGGATATGAAGGCGACCTCCAAGGGGCGCTCCGCCGCGCGGCTGGCGGCGGTGCAGGCGCTGTACCAGCTCGAAATGGAACAGACCGCGATGGCGCGACTGCTCGACGAGTTTCATCAGCATCGCCTGGGCGCAGAGATCGAGGACGAGCAATATCTCGAAGCTGAGACCGCGTTCTTCGACGATATCGTGCGCGGCACGCATGCGCGACGCGAGGAAATCGACGGCCTGATTACAGCACGCCTGGCGCCGGGCTGGACGATGGCGCGGATCGACAAGACCATGCTCCAGATCCTGCGCGCAGGCGCTTACGAACTGCTATCGCGCGGCGACGTGTCCACCGCCACCGTCATCAGCGAATACCTCGACGTCGCCCACGCCTTCTTCGATGCGCGCGAGGCGAAGTTCGTCAACGGGGTGCTGGATGCGGTGGCGAAGGGCGTGCGGTCTTAACCTTCCCCCTCGACGGGGGAAGGATACGGAGACTTGCTGAGCGCAGCGAAGCTAGACGCAGTTGGATAGGGGTGCGCTCTCGGCTAGGCAGTGCGCGTGAAACGCCCATCACCTCCCGGCGCGATTGCACGCGGACGCGAACTGAGACGCGACGCGACGTCGGCCGAGCGCGCGATGTGGCAACTTCTCCGTGAATTGTTCCCGGAAGCCCGCTTTCGTCGCCAAGTGCGTCTGAGCCACTACTATGCAGACTTCTGCTCGCATCGGGCAAAGTTGGTCATCGAGGTCGATGGAGGCCAGCATTCGCCTGAGGTCGATCCGAAACGGACTGCTGCGATTGAGGCGGAGGGTTATCGCGTGATCCGGTTCTGGAATCCCGACGTATTGGGGAATCGCGAGGGAATGGCGGTCTTGTTGGCGCAGGCGTTGCGCGAGCACCCCCGTCCAGCTTCGACTAGGCGGCACGCCGCCAAGTCTTCGCATCCTTCCCCCATCGAGGGGGAAGGGCAATGAGCAACGAGGCATCGTTCATTGCAGCTTTGCTTAGGCTAGCCACGCATCCCGCCGCGCGAGGCTTGGCCGACGATTGCGCGGTTCTTGAGATTGGCGGTGAAACGCTGATCCTTACCCACGACATGATGGTCGAGGGGGTGCACTGGCTGCCGGGGCAGGACCCGGCGGACGTTGCGTGGAAGCTGGTCGCGACCAACCTTTCCGACCTTGCCGCCAAGGGT
>JANMPV010000265.1:0-5905 GCA_031370045.1 Novosphingobium sp.
GGTGGTCGAGCAGGAGGCGCGGCGTCAGGTCGGGGTGATCGAGGACGGCGGCAAAATCGTCCAGGAAACCCGGCTCTACGATCCCGACCGCAACGAGACCCGCTCGATGCGGAGCAAGGAAGACGCGCACGATTACCGCTACTTCCCCGATCCCGACCTGCTCCCGCTCGAACTCGACGAGGCATTCCTTGCCGAATGCCACGCCAGCCTGCCCGAACTGCCCGACGCCAAGCGCCATCGCTACGAGACCGCGCTAGGGCTTTCGCCCTACAACGCGGGGGTGCTGACTGCCGAAGTCGAGACTGCGCGATGGTTTGAGGCATTGCTAGCGGCGACTGCGGCCAGGGCGAACAAAGCCGAGGCAGACGTCGCCAAACAGGCGGCCAACTGGCTGATGTCCGAGCTATTCGGTGCGCTGAATCGCCTGGGCAAGAGCCTGGAAAATTCACCCGTCTCGCCCGCTTCCGGGGCCGAACTGCTCGGCCTTGTCGCCACGGGCACGATCTCGGGCTCGATCGCCAAGCAGGTGCTCGAAAAGATGCTTGAAACCGGCGCGGGCGCGGAAGCCATCGTCGCCCGCGAAGGCCTCACCCAGACCAGCGACACCGGCGCAATCGAAGCCGCAGTCGACGCGGTTCTCGCTGCAAATGCCGACAAAGTCGACCAGTACCGCGGCGGCAAGGAAGCCCTGTTCGGGTTCTTCGTCGGTCAGACGATGAAAGCGATGCAGGGCAAGGGCAACCCTGGGCTGGTGAACGCTGCGCTGAAGCAGGCGCTTGCGTAGCCGCTTGAATCTGCGCGGATGATCTGGTGTTCTCCCGCAATAGGCTTCCAGGGGGGAACCGATGCTGCCGCAAAGTCTCAAGATTGGTCTGGCCTTGGCCGTGCTTGCCGCATCGCTGAGCGCGAGTGCGCAAACCACGCCCGATCCGATGACTGCGGTGCCCGATCCAGCAAGCGTGGTCATGCCCGACCTCGCGTTCACCGCAACCGCCGAGGACGAGGGTACGTTTGACAAATATTACTATTTCCACCGCGCCGATACGCGCTTCACCGAAGCGCTCGCCGACTTGCGCGAATGCGATGGCTACGCCAGCGGATTGACCAGCGGGTACCGCTATCAGGATGCGCCCTATCCCTATAGCGGGACGATGGCCGGAGCCGCGGGCGGGATCATCGCCAACGCCCTGATGGCGGCGATCTTCATCCCGGCAGAAAAGCGCCGCGTGCGCCGGATCAACATGCGCCGCTGCATGGGCTACAAGGAATATGCCCGGTTCGGGCTGAGCAAGGACCTGTGGCAAAAGTTCAACTTCGAGGAAGGCTTCTCGGGCGAGGCTGAGGAGCGCCGCCAGGCGATGATCGCGCAGCAGGCGAAAGTCGCTTCGAGCTCTGTGCCCACGACCCGGGCGCTCGGCTTGTGAGGCGCGCGTTGCTGCTGCCGTCATTGGCGCTGTTCGCCATCCCGTCGCCGATCTGGGCAGAAGACAAGCCCGATGAATGGCGTACGCGGGTTGTGGCGGATAAACCGCAGGTCGTGTTCGATCCGGCCAAGGCTTATATCCTCGTCCAGACGAAGGGACTGCAACTACCATCGTTCCGGCGCCGACCCAGCGAAGCCGAGGCGTCTGCCTATGCCCAGTTGCGCGCTTCTGAACTGGCCAAAGAACATATCAAGTGGGAGCACAAGCTCGCCGGTTGGCAGCGCGATGTCGATGCGCTCAAGAACACCCCGGGCGCTTCACGGTCGAAGCGCCCCACCGAGCCGACCGACGCCAACTTCGCTTTCCCGACGTATGAACAAAGCCATTCGTTCGAGATGGGCCCGCAGGCGCGCTTCGCCAAGAACGGCCAGTCGATCTATCTGCACGAGGTACCGCCAGGGGAATATGTCTACTTCGGAGAGCGCACTATCTGCGCGTGCCTCGGCACGGTGTCGTTCGCCGCGCCTGCCGGCAAAGTGGTGGCGGTGCAGATTCGGTTTCCGTGGGTCGAGGCCTATGTCGGAGCGCCCAAGGACAAGCGGCCCAAATCGCAGCTTGACCTCCCGCCCGGGGTTTCAACGCTGATGCTGACCGCTAGTGATTACACCGACCCGCGGATCCCCACGGGAATGCTAATTGCGGCCGACTTCCAGCCCGCTGGTCAGTTTCCGAACGCCGGAGGGGGGCAGGTCGATCGCGTCATGCCGATGCCCGGGGTGTTCGAATACGTCCGCGGCAAGCAGATCGACTTGCGCACGATGCCCACACCGACGAGCAAGCCATGAATGTGAGACGGGCGCGATCGAAGCCGCAGTGAACACCGTGCTGGCCGCCCACGCCGACAAGGTCGCGCAGTTCCGCGGCAGCAAGGAAGCGCTGTTCGGCTTCTTCGTCGATCAGACGATGAAAGCGATGCAGGGCAAGGGGAACCGGGGCTGGTGAACAAGGTGCTGCGGGGGAAACTGGGGTGATGGCTTTGTGAGTACAGCGGACTGTGATAGAGTTTAAGGTATGAACCAGCTCGTCAAAAGCCCGGATTTGATCGGTGCGCAGTCGTATAGAATGACGGCAGACGTGTTTACACGCGTCATCGCGGCGGATGCGTTCGGGGACGCCCATGTCGAGCTGGTTGATGGGGAACTTATCGAGATGGCGCCGTCGCAAACCTCACACGGCAAATTGTTGATGACGGTCGGTCGGCTTCTGGGAAACGTCTATCCCGAACCCGAATTTACGATATTCGGCGATACCATCGTTCGGTTCGATGAAGCGACAGTCCGCGCACCCGACATCACGGTGATCGACACGGATATCGGCGACCGCAACCATGTCCTCCCCGCCGACATCCTGCTTGCGGTCGAGATTTCCCAATCAACGCTGACCGAAGACCTCGGACGCAAGCGGATCGATTATGCCTCGGCGGGCATCCGCCACTACTGGGTGGTCGATGTCGATGGTCGCCGTATCCACACCTACACCGACCCCCAAGGCGCCGATTACGCCGCAATCCACGTATTCGCGTTCGGCGATGCGATGCCGGTGCCGGAAGCGGAAGGGACGATCACGCTTTTGTAAGGAGGGGTCGGTGCGCCCGCTGCCGCGCGCACCGAACGATTACGAGCAGCCAATTACAAATTGCAGCGCGCCTAGCCCATACGGTTAATTCAGGTGACTCACCCCGCCCTTACCCCCGTCATCGGCATCGCGCCGAACGCGCCGGCGTTGATGCTGCCGGTGAGCGTGTCGCCGTCGATCGTGGCGCTGGCTTCCAGCTTCATCGGCATCGGCACTGTCATGTTCATCGTCCACGTCAGAGTGTTGCCGTCGATTTTACCGTCGACCACATCCATCGATCCCATCGCGCCCGCATTCTGCCCGGTGAAGCTGTCGCCATCAACGTTCACGGTGAACTTGGACTTCTGGTCGCCCATCGGGCTTTTGGTCACGCAGTCATAGGTTCCTGCAACGCTCATCGATTCTCTCCCGCTGGGATTGTTGTGGTGGGGGCGTTTCAGTCGCTGCCGACACTTGTGTCAACAGGCGCGTATTCGATCGGCAGGCCCAGGCCCTTGAGCTGGGGATCGATCAGCTTGCGATCGCCGACCACCACGAACACCAGATTGTCTGCGCCAAGATAGGTCTTGGCCGCCGCATCGAGCGCCCTGGCGTCGAAGCTGCGATAGAGCGTGGGCAGTTTGGCGACATAATCGTCGGGTCGGCCGAGGCGATCGTTGAGGACGATTGCCGAGAGGATTTGCGCCATCGTCTCGTAACGATTGGGCAGGCCGCGAATGTTGCCGTCGGTCACTCGCTGGAGTTCCTCTGCGTTGACCGGCTTCTTGCCTGCCGCGAGCGCCTTCATGTCGGCAACCAGCAATTTGAGCGATTCGCCGGTTTTGTCGCTTTGCACCGGGGCTGTCAGGATGAAGCTGCGTTCCCCCAGGGGCCGCGCGACCCGGCTCGATACGCCATAGCTCCAGCCCTTGTCCTCGCGCAGATCCATGTTGAGGCGGCTGAGAAAGCCGTTGCCGAGCACCTCGTTGGCCAGGTCGATATCCTCGCCTTGCTGGCCGCCGGTCACCGGCAAAACGCGCCCCGCCATGATCACCGACTGCGGCGAGTTGGGCCGGTCGATCACCACGATCCGGCTTTTGGGCACGGGTATGGCCGCACTCAGGTCCTTGACCGGCTTGGCTTCTGCGGGCGCCTGCCAGCCGCCGAACGCGGTTTCGAGCCGCGGCAGCAGGTCGGCCATGGTGGTATCGCCGACCACGGTGATCCGGGCGAGATCGGGACGCAGCCAGCGGTCGTGGGTCTGTTGCAGCCTCGCCGGGGTCAGCGCGGCCACCGCCTTGGGATCGCCCGATCCGCTCGCCGGGACGCCATAGGGGTGCGCCGGGCCATAGATCAGCGGCTGCATCGCCCGGCTGGCGAGCCCCGCCGGTGAGGCCTGCTCCTGCGAAATTTCAGACAGGCGCTGGTCTTTGAGTCGCGCGACCTGATCGGGCGCAAACGCGGGGTTGCGGACCACATCGGCCATCAGCGCCAGCGACGGGGCCAGGTTGGCGGCCAACGCGGACAGCGTCACCGCGCTCGAATCGATATTCGCCCCGCTGCTGAGGCTGGCCCCCAGCCGCTCCTGCTCTTCGGCGATAGCGATGCTGTCGCGGGTGGTGGTGCCTTCGTCGAGCAGCGCCAGCATCAGCGATTGGGTGCCCAGCGCCTCGCGCGGATCGGCGGCGTAACCCGCGTCGAAGTTCAGGCTGACCAGCACCTTGGGCACCGTCGTGCGCCGCGCGAAAGCGACCGGAATGCCATTCGATAGCGTCGCCCGCTCGATCGCGGGGAACGTCAGGTTGCCGACCGGGGCGATTCCCGGGAGTATGCGCTTGGGACCGAGTGCGAGCTTGGCCGCGGGCTTCTTCGCGTCGGGTTTGGGTGCCACGCTGGTCGCCTCGTCGCCCCACCCGCCCAGCTTGCCACCATCGGCGGTGCGCGTGCCGGGGACTACCGCCAGCTTGTAGGTCGGGCGGTTCAGCCACTTGCCCAGCGCGGCGCGAACCTCGGCGGGGGTGATCGCGGCGGCGGTCGCCAAGTCGGTTTTGTAATAGGCCGGATCGCCCGAATAGAGCAGCCCTTCGGCGAGCGCGCCGCCCTTGCCAAGCACGCCTTCGATCTGGCTTAGCGCGCCCGAGACGTATTGCGTCGCGGCGCGCTGGAGCTCGTCGGCGGTCGGGCCTTCGGCAACCAGCTTGGCGATGACCTCGTCATAGCGCGCCTCGGCCTTCGCGCGATCGACCCCCGGCTTCACGTCCATGCTCACCTGAACCAGCGAAACCTGCTCGAAATCCTGCACAGCTGCACTCACCGCAACCGCCAGCTGCTCGCCGCGGACCAGCGCGTTGTCGAGCCGCGAGCTCGAAAGCCCACCCAGCACGCTCATCCCCAGCTTGAGTGTCTGGGTTTCGCGATCGTTGAGCCCCGGCGCACTCCACGCGCGATACAGCCGCGTGACCGGGACCTGATCCTTCAGCTCCTCGCTAACCGGCATTGCCAGCGTCATAGGGGCGGCAGCGGGGTTGGTGACCTTGGGTCCGGGCTTGATATCGCCGAACCACTTTTCGACCAGCGGCCGCGCGGTGGCGGCGTCGATGTCTCCCGCCAGCGCCAGGATCGCGTTGTTGGGGCCATAATGGCCGGTGAACCACTGGCGCACATCGGCAATGCTGGCGGCGTTGAGATCGGCCATCGAACCGATCGTCTGGTGGCGATAGGGGTGGCCGACCGGGAACAGCCCGTCGCCGATCAGGTAGTCGTCGAGACCATACGGCTGGTTGTCGCCCTGGCGCTTTTCGTTCTGGACGACGCCGCGCTGCTTATCGAGCTTGTCCTGGGTCACCGCACCCAGCAGATGCCCCATC
>JANMPV010000305.1:0-5216 GCA_031370045.1 Novosphingobium sp.
ACCCTTGTGGACGACGCCGAGTGGCAGGCGATGCGGCGCGTATCGCGGCGCGGTTTGGGACTGGGCGCGGCGGGGATCGCGATCGGCAGCACGCTTGCCGGATGCATGGCGACGGGCGATTCGAACGCATCGCCCACGCCCACCCCCGAAGGCTTGGCGATCGCCGAACGGTCCGTCACGATCGTCACCCCCGATGGCACCGCCGACGCCCTTTTCGCATATCCTGCCAAGGGACGCCACGCCGCGATCCTCGTCTGGCCGGACATTCTGGGCTTGCGCGATTCGTTCAAGGACAAGGCCCGCCAGCTTGCCCGCGCCGGTTATGCCGCGCTGGTGGTCAACCACTATTACCGCAGCGCGCACGCGCCAGTCCTGCCCGCAGGCGCCAGCTTCACCGATCCTGCGGTCCGCGCGGCAATAGCGCCGTTCGGCAAGGCGCTGAGCCCTGCGACTTATGCCAGCGATGGCAAGGCGTTCGTCGCCTGGCTGGATAAACAGGCGGAGGTCGATACGCGCCGCAAGATCGGCACGGTCGGCCACTGCATGACCGGCGGCGCGACCATCCGCACCGCCGCCGCGATGCCCGGTCGCGTCGGTGTCGCCGCCTCGATGCACGGCGGCGGGCTGGTCACCGAAGCACCCGACAGCCCGCACCGCCTTATCGCCACGACCAAAGCTGCGCTGCTGATCGCCATCGCGCAGAACGACGACCAGCGCGATCCCACCTCGCAGACGGGCTTGCGTGCGGCGTGCAAGGCGGCAGGGCGGAGCTGCGAGATCGAGGTCTATCCCGCCAACCACGGCTGGACTGTGGCGGATTCGCTATCCTACGATGCCGTCCAGGCTGAGCGCGCGTTCCAGCGCCAACTGGCGTTCTACGCCAAGCTCTGAGGTGCCCAAGAAAAAGGCCCCGGCGTTTCCACCGGGGCCTTCAGATGCTTGTCGGCTAGTGCTTCCAGGCTGTTGCCCTAGAACTTGACCCCCGCCGCGATGCCGTAGCGGCGCGGTTCGAGCGTGAAGATGTTGGTGAACAGACCCGATGACGCGTCGGTAAGATAAATTCCAGTGACGGCGTTGCTGTCGAAGACGTTCTGAATAAAGCCCCGAACGAACCAGCGATCGTCGGCGCCGTCGAGCTGAATCTGCGCGTTTACCTGCTCATAACCGTTGATCTTGTTGATGCGCCCATTGAAAATGTTGCCGTAGCTTTCGCCGGTATAAGTAAGATCGACGCGCGGGGTCAGTGTCATGCCATTGGACATGTCGATCTGTTTCTGGACACCGATCGAGAACTTGTAGTTGGGCGCTTGGGGAAGCTTGTTGCCTTTCAGACTGTTCCCAATGCCATCGACGACCGTAATCTGCGCCGTCGGAACCGCCGAGTTGAAGCCCGCTGCTGCACCGGTGAGCACCGAGCAAACGCTGAACGCGCCTGTCGTCGCACCCAAGCCCGAGTCCACCGGGAACGGCGCCGGACCACGCAAGCCGTTGGCCGGGGTCAACCCGAAGGCGGCGTTGAGGTTGTTGTTGACCGTCGTCACGAACGCCTGGGCGGCAGCGGCGCTGGATCCTTTGACCACGCAGTTGAACGCCGCGGGATCCTTGATGATCACGGTGTTCGGATTGCCGCCAGACGGATCGCGCTGGTTGATGAACAGCGTATTCGAACTGACTTTGGTGTGAAGGTAGCTCGCACCGAAGTTGATGGTGACCTTCTCACCTGGACGAATGACGCCTTCTGCTTCGAGACCGTAGATATCGGCATCGATATTGTCGTTAACCGAAGTCCGGTTGACGATTCGGCTGAGTTGGAGCCCTTTATACTTATAGTAAAAACCGGTGACGTTGAGCATCAACGCGCCGTTCGCGAAAGTGTTTTTCGAGCCAATTTCAAACGAATCGATCTGTTCCGGAGCGAAGGTAGGAGAGATTGCGCCGCTGTTGATCTGCTGCGGTGGATTGAACCCCCCCGACTTGTAACCGCGCGAGTAGGACGCGTAGAGCAAGTGGTTGCGATCGATTTGATAATCGAGAACCGCACGCCCAGTGATCTTGTCGAACGAAGCGCGCTGAACTGCATAGGGTTGCGGGCCGGCGATCGAAGGATCGGCGTCGTATGCTCCCGCGTAAGGAGAATTGAACGCGTTGCCGGTCTGGTCATAGGGCACGAGGAAGCTCAACAGCGAGGAGCGCGCCTGCACGAACTTTTTGTCGTTGTTGTACCTGGCGCCGAGCGTGAGCTTCAACCTGTCAGAGAAGTCGATATAGGCTTCGCCAAAGATTCCGTAAGACCGCAACTTGGACACTGCGGTGTTGTTTCTAAACTGCGGCGGGCCATTTAGGGACGGCCGCAAGCCGCGGAAATAGGAACCCAGGCTCCCCAGCACGCCGGTCGCATAGTCGAGTCCGAAGGAATCAACATAGTAATCGCCGTCCGTGGCCTTCCCGTCGACGTAGATCCCGCCGACAAGAAAGTTGAACATCCCATCGAAGTCGGTTGAAACGATGCCCTCGACCGACCAGTCCCGCGATTTCGCGTTCGAACGGTCGAACGCCAGCGGGGTTTGCGAGCAAGTGCTGTCGCCGCCGAAGACGCCAAGGTTGTTCGGATTTGCGTTCGATACGCAGATCGGTCCGGCAGCGCCTTGCGGCAGGATCGCCTTAGCCAGCGGAGCGAAGTACGCCTGCGAGCCCGGCAGTCCGGGAACGCCAGCAGCGCCGAATGCCGCCAGAGTATTCAGCGTCGGCTGGAAAATGGCGCGGTTCTGGATTCCCAGGTTGTAGTCTTCCGACGAATCCACCTTGGCCTCGTGGTAGAACCCGGTGAGCTGCGCCTTAATCTGCCCAAGGTTCTGCTCGACCCGGCCCTGCAGCTGAAGCTCGTCGGTGAAGTATGTCGGCTTGTGCGCTGTACTGACCGCCCGCGGATCGCCGGTCTGCAGGGAGGTCTGGTAGGCGTCGGGTCCATAGAGACTGCTCAGGCCGAGGGCTTGCGCGATCGGCGTGAGCGCCGGTACGCCGAGAACGATCGGCAGGAATTCCCGGCTGATGAGCGTGCCCGTCAGCGTCGAGTTGGTGTTGGTCCGCTCGGAATCGCGGCGATTGTTTAGACAACCCAGGACGCCGACCGGATCGCGCTGGCAGAGCTGTTTTTGGATCCGCAGGCGGTTGTCCTTCTCGTGGAAGTACGACGCCAAAAGGTCGACGGTGGTGTCGGACGATGGTTGCCAGCGGATCGAGCCGCGCACGGAGTACATATCGCGGCCATCGAGCTTCGATCCGTCGAACAGATTTTTCGAATAGCCATCGCGATTGAGGTAAAAGCCAGCGACGCGAATACCGATGGTATCACCGAGGGCAAGGTTGACCATGGCCTTGCCCTTGATCGAGTTGAAGTTGCCGTATTCGCCTTCGGCCGAGAGCTTGAAACCGTTGAGATCGGGCTTGGCGGTGATGAAGTTCACCACGCCCGAGGTCGCGTTGCGGCCAAACAGGGTGCCTTGCGGACCGCGCAGCACTTCGACACGCTCGAGATCGAAATACTCGGTCTCGAACAGGCGAGTGCCAAGTAACGGCGTGCCATTCAGGTGGATGGCAGTGGCCGCATCGCACGAACTACCGACGCACAAGTCGCCGACACCGCGAATGGTGAAGCTCGATCCGGTGAAGTTGCCCTTGGTGAAGGTCACGTTGGGCAGGGTCAGCTGAAGATCGCTGGCGTTCTTGATCTGCTGTTTTTCGAGCGCCTCACCGCTGAACGCCGAAACCGCGATCGGCACCGACTGGAGCGACTGGGCCTGGCGCTGGGCGGTGACGATGATAACGTCGCCAGGAGCCTCGGCCGCATCGGCCTGCGGCGTGGCATTCTGCGCGAAGGCGCTGCCGCCCATCGAAAGCGCTAAAATTGATGTGGTCGCCCCAAAGCGGACCAGACGCGAAATTGCGTTAAAACTCACTGCCCTGTCTCCCATCAACGATCTTTTAAGCGATCGGTTGAAAGTGAGAGTAACCGACATTCGTGCAAGCGCAAGCCGCTTTGTGCTCAAACCATTTTTTCCCCACAGACCGTTGCAAACGTGTTGCCCCACGCAACGTCAGTCGTCCAGCGGAACTCCGGGGAGCTGCTTGGCGGTGCGGATCGTCAGCGAGGTTTTGACGCTGGCCACGTTGGGCGCAGGCGTGAGCTTGGAGGTGAGAAACTCCTGAAAACTCTGAAGATCGCGGCTGACGATCTTGAGGATGAAGTCGATCTCGCCGTTGAGCATATGGCATTCGCGCACCTCGGGAAGGCCGCGCATGTGATCTTCGAACTGGCGCAACGCATCTTCGGCCTGGCTGCGCAGGCTGACCAGCGCGAACACGGTGATCGCATAGCCTAGCTTGGAGGCATCAAGATCGGCGTGATAGCCGCGGATGACCCCCTCGTCTTCGAGCGCGCGGACCCGGCGCAGGCACGGCGGCGCGGTCAGCCCGACGCGCTGAGCGAGCTCGACGTTGGTAATCCGCCCTTCGTTCTGAAGCTCGCACAGAAGGCGGCGATCGATGCGGTCGAGATTGGCCATGGCGTGCGCGATCCTCTATCCACCCCAAGGCGCGCGGTACCGAACCAAGATCGGCAATTTTCCACACCTTTATAGTGAGGCGACGCTAATATTATTGTTTCATACCGCAATCGTCCCACATTGCAACGCCCTGTGCCCGAGGCCTGCGCAGCGCCGTGCCACCTGCTATGAGACGGCTGCCGAGCCGCGTCGGCCGCCCGCTCCGATTCAGGATCCGAACCGCTTGACGATGCCCGCTTCCCCCGCTGAAAGTTCTGGCAAAGCTGAAGTGATCTTCGACGACCGGCTCGCCACGGTGCTGGCGACCGTGCCCGGCGGCCATGCGGGCGCGCGCACCCAATATCGCCAGTTGCTCGATCTGCTCGGCCGCACCCCGCCCGGGTTCGAGCTTCCCGAACCGGCGCTGGCGCGGCTGACCGCGCTCGAGCAAGCGCTTTCCGCCGATGAACGCGCGGCGCTGGTCCGCGCCAGCCCTGCTGCGTTGCGCCACCCCGGCTTGATCCTGCGCCTGGCGACCCAAGCCCCGGTAGTCGCTGCGGCGGCGATCGGCGCGGCACGGCTCGACGACTGGCAGTGGACCGCGCTGGCGATCGAACTGCCGCTTGCAGCGCGCGGCCACTTGCGCCAGCGCAGCGATCTGGGACCGCGAGTCCG
>JANMPV010000338.1:0-10685 GCA_031370045.1 Novosphingobium sp.
CGATGTCGACGAGTTCTGTCGCACCTCGCTGCCCGATGTCTTCGCGGTCGGCGATTGCGCGGCGCACTCCAACGGCTTTGCCGATGGCGAGGTGATTCGCCTCGAATCGGTCCAGAACGCCAACGACATGGCGACTTGCGCGGCGCGCGCGATCATGGGCGCGCCGCAACCGTACACGGCGACGCCGTGGTTCTGGTCGAACCAGTATGATTTGCGGCTGCAGACGGTGGGGCTTTCGACAGGGTTTGATACGACCGTGGTGCGGGGCGATCCGGCGGCACGGTCGTTTTCGGTAATCTACCTCAAGGGCGGGCGGGTGATCGCGCTGGATTGCGTCAATATGGTCAAGGATTACGTGCAGGGGCGCAAGCTGGTGGAGGGGCGGAGTTCGCCGGAGGTGGAGCGGTTGGCGGATACCAGCGTGCCGCTCAAGCAACTCGCCTAGCCCGCCAGCCGTGCCGCGGCCCACTCCGCCGCCTCTGCCACCACCGGGTCGGCATCGCCGCGCAACACGCTCACAATAGCGACCAGCCCCGCGTCGCCCGAATTGCCCGCCGCGATCAGGCAATTGCGCACAAACCGGTTGCGCCCGATCCGCTTGATCGGCGAGCCCGAGAACAGCCGCCGGAACCCCGCATCGTCGAGCGCCAGCAGCTCCGCCAGCCGTGGTGCAGCGAGTTCGGCGCGGGGAAGGAACGCGCGGTTGGCGGCGGCCGCATCGGCGAAGCGGTTCCACGGGCACACCGCCAGGCAATCGTCGCAGCCGTAGATGCGGTTGCCGATCGCGGCGCGGAATTCGTGCGGGATCGCGCCTTTGTGCTCGATCGTCAGATAGCTGATGCAGCGCCGGGCATCGAGCTGGCCGGGGGCGGGAAAAGCGTCGGTCGGGCACGCAGCGAGGCAGCGGGTGCAGCTGCCACAGTGGTGCGAGTGGGAGACGTCGGGCGGCAGGTCCAGCGTGGTGTAGATGCTCCCGAGGAACAGCCATGAACCATGCTCGCGGCTGACCAAGTTGGTGTGCTTGCCCTGCCAGCCCAGCCCCGCCGCCTCGCCCAGCGGCTTTTCCATTACCGGCGCGGTATCGACGAACACCTTGACCCCGCTATCGCCCAACCCGAGCCGTGTGGCTTCGCCGATCAGCCAGCGGGCCAGCGCCTTGAGCGCCTTTTTGACCGTGTTGTGATAATCCCCGCCCTGGGCATAGACCGATATCCGCGCGCGATCACTGGCAGTCGCCAGCGCCAGCGGATCGTGCGCCGGGGCATAGCTCATCCCCAGCGCGATCACGCTGCCTGCTTCGGGCCACAGCGCCTGCGGCGAGGCGCGCTGGTCCTTGCGAGCCTCCATCCACTCCATCGAGCCATGGCGGCCCTCGCCCAGCCATTGCTCGAGCCGCTGCCCGCGCACGGCGTCGACGGTCGCCCCCGCCACCCCGCAGGCGACGAAGCCCAGCCGCGCCGCTTCTGCCGCCAGATCGCGCTTCAATTCACTTAGTGTTTCGTAATTAACCAATCTTGCTGTCGCTCCCGTTCATCCCTGCTAGATAGCGACGCGATGGTGAAACACGAACTAAGCGACACTGGAGCAAGCGGCAACTTCCCGGGCGGGGTTCCGCTCGCGATAGAAGCGCGCGGACTGGTCAAACGCTTCGACGGGTTCACCGCGGTCGATGGCGTCGATCTCGAGGTGCCTGCGGGGACGATCTTCGGCGTGCTCGGGCCCAACGGCGCGGGCAAGACCACCACCTTGCGGATGCTGCTGGGGATTATCGATCCCGACGAAGGCATCCGCCGCACGCTGGGCCACGAACGTCCGCACGAGATCGCCCACCGCATCGGCTACCTGCCCGAAGAGCGCGGGCTGTATCCTTCAATGAAGGCGTTCGAGGCGATCGCGTTCCTTGGCCATTTGCGCGGGGTGCCGCTGAAGGAAGGGCGCAAGCGCGCACGCGCGATGCTCGAGGAATACGGCTTGGGCTATGCCGCCGACCGCCAGATCCGCCAGCTTTCCAAGGGCATGGCGCAGACCGTCCAGCTGCTTGGCACGCTGATCCATAACCCCGATCTGGTGATCCTCGACGAGCCGTTCTCGGGCCTCGATGCGATCAACCAGGGCAAGCTCGAGGAGATGATCCGCGGGCTGGCGGCGCGCGGCACCACGGTGATCTTCTCGACCCACGTGATCGCCCACGCCGAGCGGCTGTGCGAGCGCATCGCAATCATCGCCGGGGGCAAAGTGCCGTTCACCGGGCTGGTCAGCGAGGCACGCGATCGGCTGCCGCAACAGGTCCGCCTCGAACTGGCGCGAGCCGACGGCCCGTGGCGCGCTGCGTTGCCCGGCGATGCCCGCCAGGAAGGCGCGATCTGGCACTTCAGTCTGCCTCCCGGCGGAGTCGAGCCGCTGCTGCGCGCGCTGATCGAGGGTGAGGCGGGGATCCTCTCGCTGTCGATCGAACGCCCGGGACTGCACGATGCGTTTGTGGCGATTGCGGGCGAAGCCGCAGCCAAGGCGCTGGTGGAAGAGAAGGCAGAACTCAAATGACCCGCACCATCCGCTCGGCCTGGGTGATCGGCCGCCGCGATTTTGTGGCGGTGATCTTTTCCAAGACGTTTCTGTTCTTCCTGCTCGGCCCGTTGTTCCCGATCCTGGTCGGCGGACTGGCCGGGGGAATCGGCAACCAGGTCGCTCAGTCGATCGAAAACCCTCAACTTGGCGTTGCGATGAGCAGCGCCGATAATGATTCGTTCCTTCGCGCACACCGCCTGCTGCGCGATCGGATGGTCGGCCAGCTTCCCGAACTGGTGGTGCTCAAGCAAGTCTCGCCGGGCGAGACATTCGATCCCGCCGCGGCGATGAGCCAAGGCCGTGACCGGCTGGCGGCGATAGTCAGCGGGACGCTCGATCATCCCCGCCTGACCGGCACCGCCGAGAAAGTCGCACGCTGGCAGGGCATGGTCGCCACCCTCGCGGCGACCGCGCGCGCGCCCACCGCACCGCGCTTCCCCGAGGTTGCCACCACCACCATCGCCACCAGCGCAGCCAAAGTGCGCAACGGTCGCCTCGCCACCGCGCAGGCCGGGCAAACCGTGCTGTTCCTGCTGACGATGCTGCTCGCGGGGATGGTGCTATCCAACCTGGTCGAGGAAAAGGGCAACAAGATCATCGAGGTGCTCGCCGCGGCGATCCCGATGGACGCGCTGTTCCTGGGCAAGCTGTTCGCGATGCTGGCGGTCAGCCTGGTGGGCATAACCGTGTGGTTCGGGGTCGGCGGGGTGGTGGTCGCGATCGCCGGGCAGGCGCTGCCCACGCTGCCCGAGCCGGCAGTCGGCTGGCCGCTGTTTCTGGCGCTGGGGTTCCTTTATTTCGCGATGGCGTACCTGCTGCTCGGCTCGCTGTTCCTGGGGATCGGCTCGATGGCCGCGACGGTACGCGAGGTCCAGACGATGTCCATGCCGGTGACGATGATGCAGCTGCTGGTGTTTTTCTTCGCCAGCTTCACCGTGGCCCAGCAGGGCAAACCGATCGAGCTGCTGGCGGTGGTCGTCCCGTTCAGCTCGCCCTATGCGATGCTGGCGCGCGCAGCGCAAAGCCCGGCGCTGTGGCCTCACGCGCTGGCGCTGGTGTGGCAGGCGCTGTGCGTCGCCGCGATCATCCGCCTGGGCGCGGCCATCTTCCGCCGCAGCGTGATGAAATCGGGGTTGGCCAGGGGCAATGCGCAGCGCCGTTCGCTGTTCGCTATGGTTCGCCGCAAATCGGCACCGAACCTTGTTGACACCCGTGTAGGTTTGGCGGGATAAGTTGCAAAACCGTAACTGTCCTTCGGCGCCGCAGGACCGGGAGAATACCTGATGGCTACTCAACTCGCGCCCGAGGCGCCGTTCACCTATCGCACCTCGCCCACCGCGATGGACATGCTCGAGGACTGGTTCCGCGCCAATCCGCAGGCGACCCCTGTCCATACCAATCCATGGGACGTCAGCCGCAGCGACATCTATGTCGAGGACCGCTGGCAGCCGATCTTTGCCGAGATGCGCGCCAAGGCGCCGATCAACAAGGTGACCGGCACGCCATACAAGGATTACTGGAACGTCACCACGATCAAGACGATCCAGCACGTCGAAGCGCTGCCAGAGCTGTTCTCGTCGTCATGGGAGCAGGGCGGGATTACCATCGGCGACCGCAGCGACGAGGTCGAGGACGAATTCCAGCTGCCGATGTTTATCGCGATGGACCGGCCCCAGCACACCGGCCAGCGCCGCACCGTCGCGCCTGCGTTCACCCCCGCCGAGATGGAGCGGATGAGCGCGGAGATCCGCCGCCGCACCGGCGAGGTGCTCGATGGGCTGCCGTGGGGCGAGCAGTTCGACTGGGTCGATCGCGTCTCGATCGAGTTGACCACCGGGATGCTGTCGCTGCTGTTCGGCTTTCCGTGGGAAGACCGCCGGCTGCTGACCTTCTGGTCGGACTGGTCGGGCGATGTCGAGATCGGGCTGGTGCCTGAACTGATCAGCCACCGCGCGGGCATTCTCCACGAGATGGGGCACTATTTCACCCGGCTGTGGAACGAGCGGGCCAACGCCGAGCCGACCCCTGACCTGATCTCGATGATGATCCATTCCGACGCGATGAAGGACATGGGCTTCAACGAATTCGTCGGCAACCTGGTGCTGCTGATTGTCGGCGGCAACGACACCACCCGCAACACCATGTCAGGAATCGTCCAGGCGTTCGACCAGTTCCCCGATCAGCGCGCGCTGTTCGAGGCCGATCCCTCATTGATCCCCAACGCGGTGCAGGAATGCATCCGCTACGTCACCCCGCTGGCGCACATGCGCCGCACCGCGACCGCCGATACCGACCTGTTCGGCCACGCCATCAAGCAGGGCGACAAGATCGTCCTGTGGTACATCTCGGCCAACCGCGACGAGACGGTGTTCCCTGATCCCGACAAGCTCGACATCACCCGCGACAACGCACGCCGCCACCTGGCGTTTGGCTATGGCATCCATCGCTGCGTCGGTGCGCGGCTGGCCGAACTGCAACTCAAAATCCTGCTCGAAGAAATGCACAAGCGGCGGATGCGGGTTAAGGTTACCGGCAGGATCGAGCGGGTACGCGCCAACTTCGTCCACGGCCACCGCAAGCTCGAGGTAACGCTCGAGAAGTTCTGACGGAGTACACTATGAGCGTCCAACCCCGCCGCACGTTCCTCGCCTGGCTGGGGACCGCCAGCCTGCTTCCGCTCGCCTCGGCGTGCGGCGCGGCCCCGTCCGCCAAGGCCAAAAGCTATTCGGTGGCCCACACCGATGCTGAATGGCGCAAGCTGCTGACCCCCAGGCAGTACACCATCTTGCGCAAGGACGGCACCGAACGGCCCGGTTCCTCGCGGCTGCTCAATGAGCATCGCAAAGGCACGTTCGTGTGCGCCGCGGACCGCAACCCGCTGTTTGCCAGTGCCACCAAATTCGACAGCGGCACCGGCTGGCCCAGCTTCTGGAAGCCGCTGCCAGGCGCGATTGGCAGTTCGAGCGACCGATCGTTGCTGATGGAACGCACCGAAGTCCATTGTGCCAAATGCGGCGGGCATCTCGGCCATGTGTTCAAGGACGGGCCGCCCCCGACGGGACTGCGCTATTGCATGAACGGCGACGCGATGCTGTTCGTGCCTGGGTGACTTGCGCCTGATCAGCGCAGCGCGAAGTTGCCCGCATAAGTCGGGGCAGCCAGGACCAGAAGGGTGACCGGCATGGCGGGAGCCAGCGCCAGCGCGACTCCGGTCAAGGCCAGGACCCGGCGTCCGGCGCGGTGCGAGTTGCGCGCCGCGCGGCTCCATTCGCGCAACTGCCAGCCGATCGGCACCGCCGCCAGCGCGCACGCCGCGGCAGCAACCCGCGCGTCGAACGCGGTGACGATCGCCGCCAGCAGGATCAGCGCGGCATAGTCGCTCCACCACCGGCGCAGCCAGTCACGCGCGGGCACGATCAGGCGCAGCGCGGCGACGAAACCGAGCAAGGGCAGCCCCAGCGCCTGAAGCGCGAAAATCGCACCGCCGTGCCACAGCGGCGATGCGGCGGTCAGGCCCAGCGCGGCACCGGCGGTGCAGCCGGGTGCGGCCAGGGCCAGCAGCGTCACCGCCCCCCCCGCAGCGGCGGCCAGTCCGCCGATGGTGAAAGCGCGCGGGTGCGGTTCGGACAGCGCCACCACGGTCATGATCCCCGCCGCCCAGGCGAACGCGAGCAAGTGCGCGATGCCCAGCGCGCCGCACATCGGTGCCAGGCCGATGGCCCACTTCGCGGCCAAAATCGCCGCGATCACTCCGGTCAGCGCGCACAGGACATGAACCAGCCACCAGCGCTCGGCGCGGTTGCGCAGCCATTTTAGCGCGACGACTGCAATGAACCCCAGCGCCAGCAGCGTTCCATCAAGCGAAAGTGCGAGCCCCGAGCCTAGCGCGGCGCCGATCGCCCACCCGCCATAGCGGGCATCGCGCGTCATCAGGCCGTTGAGCGCGAACAGCATGCAGACCGCCTGGAGGCCGTGGAGATCGAGCAGCGCGGGGCGCATCGCCGCCATCAGCGGCACTGCCACCGCGGCGGCAAGGCAAGCCAGCCCGGCGATTTCCCCGTCGAAAATGCGGAACGCGATCCGCCCGATCAGCAGCATCGCGCAGCCCAGGGTGAGCGCGGAGGCCAGCGTCGGAAGGGTCCAGATCGGGGGCACCGTCGCCGCAGGAAGCGTCCAGCCGATCACGGCCGCAGCAGCGAGTTGGAGCAGCGCAACGCCCAGCCAGATCGCGCAGACCCGTCCCACCAGTTCGGCAGGTAGCCCGGGTCTGCGGCGATCGTTGAGGATCATCGCGACGGCTCAAAACCAGCGCACTGCTGGTTCCCGATCGCGATTGTTGTGCAGACCCCGGCCATCCCCATTCCTCCACCGACAGGAAGCCATAGCGATCCTGCCAGGTGATGAAGGAATGTGGTTAACGAAGCGTTAGAGTTTTCCCGATCGATATCGGTCAGGCACCAGCCCGCTCCCCCGCCCGGCCACCCAACGAGATTGTAAGGTCTGGGTGGCCGGGCGGGGGAGCGTGCTGGTGCCGTCTATTCCGGAAAAACTCTAAGCCTCGGCGCCCGCCAGTTGCGCGGCGATGCGGGCGAGGTCGTCGAGGCGGAAGGTCTGTTCGAAGCTCAGCCCGTAAAGCGGGGCTCGGCGCCAACGGACCCGCCCGGTCAGTTCAGGCAGACCAGGGCATTCGATGCGAAGGCGCTGGCCGAGTGCAAGGTGCTCGTCGCTCGCCATGCAGGCGCCGTTCTGCGAGAGGTCCACGAACACCCCGGCGCAGCGTTGCACCCCGGCGAAGACCTTGACCGGCACGTTGAGCCGTACCCGCACCGGGCGCCCGCGTTTGCCGCTGGGGCCCTCGGCCAGCAGGTGTTCGAGCGCGACAGGGTCGTGAAAACGAAACCCCTTGATCTCGCCGTCTTCCCATATCCTGTCGACCGGATGACGCTCGCCGTTGGCCAGCTCGATCGCGAAATCGCCATGCTCGGGCAGCGGATGGAAGGTCCTGACCTTGAGTCCGTCGCTCGACACATCGCGAACCACGACGAGGAATTCGTCATCCCCCGCGATCAGCTTGGCGGCCCGGATCAGCAGGGTGAAGCGCGCCGCATTGCGCTGTTCGGGGGCGGGCGACCCTTCATCCCACGCGTCGTATGCGTCGGCGGTGCCGGGTGGCGCAATCGTCGACGGAAGGGGTTGCGTCATGGTGGAATGGTTCTCCGCTCGCCGCCATTATTGCCACACGAGTGCTGACATTCGATTGCGCGAGATAGTCCACGGAAGGTTAACGGGGCACGGGTCCGGCGTTCGGCAATCTTGCTTAGGATCTATGCTGCGCCATGCGAGGTCCCGCCAGCCCTTTGACTACTTCGTAATTTGAACTATATTTGGGTTGGCGAATCCGGATTGGGCCGGGTCGCATGGAGGATCGAGATGAAGCCCAGTCCGAATCGCAAGCGCACCCGCCGCCTGATCATTGCAGTACTGGTCCCGGCGTTGTGCGCGGCTCCGCTGCTCGCCGCCGGAGTGGATATCGTCAAATCGCGGATCGCCGGGTATCGCGAAATCGGCGCGGCGTTCAAGGCCATCAACGACCAGCTCCGCTCGGGATCGCCGCAGCTCGATCTGCTCCAGGTTTCCGCGCGCGAGATCGCCAATGGCACGCGCGCGCAATACCTGTGGTTTCCTACCGGAAGCGGGCCCAAGCCGGGGGTGAAGTCCCGCGCCAAGGCGGCGATCTGGGCGGAGTCGGCCAAGTTCAAGTCGCTCCAGGACAACTTCGCGGCCAAGGCGGGCGCGCTTGCGATTGCGACCAAAGGTACCGACGTCGCCCGCATCCAGGACGCGGTCAAGGATCTCGGCGGCGCCTGCAAGGCCTGCCATACGGTCTATCGCGAAGAAGAATAGGGAGGGATGGTCGTGGCCCAAGCCGGGGCGCGGCAGTCGGTCTGGGATGTCCCGACCCGGCTGTTTCACTGGAGCATCGTGATCCTGCTCGGGTTCTCGTGGTGGTGCGCCAAGAGCGGCCACATGGAGTGGCACTACAAATCGGGCCTGACGCTGTGCGCGCTGGTGCTGTTCCGCATCGTGTGGGGTTTTGCCGGTTCGAGCACCGCGCGGTTCGGCCGGTTCGTTCGGGGTCCGTCCGCGGTGTGGGGCTATCTGCGTTCGGACAGCGCGGTCGCGCAGCCCAAGCCGCCGGGCCACAACCCGCTGGGCCATAATCCGCTGGGCGGGTGGAGCGTGCTGCTGCTGCTCGGGCTGATGACATTGCAAATCCTGACCGGGCTGTTCGCGGTCGATCTCGACGGGCTCGAATCGGGGCCGCTGTCGTATCTGGTCGATTTCGATCGGGGACGGATCGCGGCGCAGATCCACGAAGTGACGTTCAACGTCCTACTTGGGGCTTCGGCGATCCACGTGCTGGCGATCGGGTTCTACCTAGTGGTCAAGCACCGCAACCTGATCGGTGCGATGATCTGGGGCTACCGGCGCGGCGATGGCGGGGGCGAGGCGATGGCCCCTGCCCCGACGTGGCGGCTGGTCGTGGCGATTGCTGTGGCGCTGGCGATCACTTACGCGCTTTCCACCGGCTTGCGGTTCTGAGCGGGCGCCCGGCAATGAGCAAATCGCAACCATGTGTGCTCGACGACGCGGAAATCGCGCACTTCCTTTCGGTTATGGGAGTAGCACCCCGCCAGTTGGCGGAAACCCGCGAGACGATCACAAGCGAGTTCGGTCTCGGCCCGCGCGGGGCGTGGATGCTGGGGATGATCGAGGTCGGGATCGATTCTCCTTCGCGACTGGCCGACGCGCTGCGGATCGGGCGCAGTCTGGCCACCACCGAACTTAATCGCCTGAGCGATGCCGGGCTGATCGAGACGCAGCGCGGCGAGGGCGACGGGCGGCGCTCGCTGCTTGGCCTCACCGCGCGCGGGCGCGAGGCCAGCAACCGGCTCCGCCGCGCCCTCGCCGCCTTCATCGAGGACCGGCTGGGCCACTATTCGCGCGAGGAACTGCTGCTGTGCGCGCGTATCCTGCGCGACTTTTCAGGCAGCGCGCCCCAGTTCAGCGAGCTTCCCGCCACGCCATCGGGCGGCACATAGCATTGACTGATACAAGAGCGGAACTACCCCTCGAACCCCACGAACACCGCCGCCTCGTCCAGCGTCTTGCGCTGGGACACCACCGCGTTGGCCGGAAAGCTGTCGTCGGGCCAGCCCAGCGCGATGCTTTTCATGATGACCTGGTCGTCGGGAATCCCGGCATGTTCGCGCACCACCGGCGATTGCATGATCCCCTGGCTGTTGATCACCGTCCCCAGCCCGCGCGACCACGCGGCATTGACCAGCGCGGTCGCCACCGCGCCGCAATCGAACGGGGTATCGTCGCTGCCGTCGAGCACGCGGTCGTAAGTGATGATCACGCACACCGGCGCATCGAACTGGCGGAACCCGCGCAGCACCCAGTCCTGGCGCCCGTCCTTGTCGTCGCGGGCGATCCCCATCGCCGAGAACAGCTGCTTGGCCACCCCGACCTGGCGATCGCGGTGCGCGCCAGCAAACGGCTGGCCCTTGCGAAACTCACGCGAATCGGGCGCGCCCGCCAGAATCCGTTCGGTGTTGCCGCGACGAATCCGTTCGAGCGGCTCGCCGGTGATCACATAGAAACTCCACGGCTGGGTGTTCATCGACGACGGCGCGCGCATCGCCAGCCTCAGCACCTCTTCGATCAACGCGCGCGGAACCGGAACCTGCTTGTAGCCGCGCGTGCTGCGGCGCCCGAGAACGACCTCGTCGAATGTCATCGTATGCTCCAGATTTGGGGATTGCCAGGTGATGGTGCGGCCAGTTTTGGTGCGGACGGTGGGACTCGAACCCACACGAGCAAGGCTCAGGGGATTTTAAGTCCCCGGCGTCTACCATATATCCTGCTGTAATATCATGATTAAATCTCCAATACTCCAAAGTATGCGTTAGTCGAATGCGTTAAAAATGGTGCCGCGCATCCAGATATATGAATTGTTCATAGGCCCACAGCCTCTTCATGTTCAAATGCGGATGCCATGCGCGCTACGTCCCGGGCGTTGAGTCCATAGGACGCAGCACAGCTGCGCCACTGCG
>JANMPV010000354.1:0-5165 GCA_031370045.1 Novosphingobium sp.
CAGTGAGGGTCGCGCTTGCGCTTTGGCCCAGACGGACGCTGCCAGACTGGGCTTCGGGGACAGCGGCATTGAGCCAGACCGTGCCAATTCCAGTGACCTGGGCCAGCGTCTGCCCTTGGCCGAGCGTCATACCCACGCGGACATCGAGCGTCTGGATCACCCCCGAAATCGGTGAGGTGATCGTAACCGTGCCATTGGTCCGTCCCGAGCGCTCGACACTGGCGATCAGGCTATCGGACATGCCGAGCAGCTTAAGCCGCTGGCGCGCCGCTGCGGTGAGATCAGGCCTGCCGAGCCGCCTGACCGCGAGGAACTCGGTCTGCGCACCGCCCCAGTCGGGCAATTGCACATCGGCAATCGGCGAACCGGCGCGCACGACATCGCCGGGCGCGCGGGCATAGACGCGGGCAACGAAGCCGCCCGACCGCGCCTGAATCACGGCGACGTCGCGCTGGTTGAAATCGATGCTGCCGGTCGCGCTGACGGTCGCAGCAAGCGTGCCGAACTGCGCGGTGGTAACCCTGATCCCAAGGTTTTGCATCGCAGCGGGATCAATTTTCACGCCGGGCGAGGCGCTGCCGGTGTCGCTGTCGTCGGCATATTTGGGGACGGTCGCCATGCCCATCGACGACAGCGCCGCAGGGTCCTGGTAGTGCTCTTGCGGCACCATCGGGTCATAATAATACAGGACCTTGCGCCCGTTGCTCGCCGAGGTCGCGGCGTCGTCCGAACCTGGACGTCCGAGCCAATAGCCCGCGCCCCCGGCAATCAATACCGCCACGATAATGCACGCGCGCCAGCGCGCAGCGGTTGTGGCATCGATCGTCATGGCCGCCCCTCCCCATAGGTGTAGTTGATCCGAACCGCGTCGCGCGCGACTTCTGCCTCGCGCGCCAAAGCATCGACTTCGGCCTCCGCCAGCGCGAGTGAGGTCAACAGCGCCGATCCGAGATCGAGCTTGCCCGCAGCGTAACTTGCCTGGTCGAGTTCGGCCCGGTGCCTGGCGAGCGGCACCAGCGTCGCGCGCGCATTTTGCAACCGCTGATGGTGCATTGCGTGATCGGCGAGGTCAGCACTGAGCTCTGCGGTTGCCTCGCGCTCGACGGCAAGGCGCTCGAACCGGGTCTGCTGGGCCTCGCCGTCGCGCGCCGCAATCTTGGGGTCCTGCCGCCGCTTGGAAAAGAACGGCAGATCGATGCTAACCCCGACCGAAACCAGATCGCCAAAGGCGGGCTCGCGGCGACCGTAAGACGCGCTGACGGTCCAGTCGGGACGCTTGTCTGCGCGGGCCAGGCGGGCTTCGGCTTCGGCGGCGCGGGTCCGGGCGTCGATCACGCCCAGGCGCGGCAGCGTGTCGATACTTTCGCTCAGCCGGGCCACGTCGATCTGAGGCGATGGAGGCGCCCCGGCCACTTCGACCAGCGGATCGCCGGTATAGCGCACCAGCCGCGCGCGCGCCTTGGCAACTTCCGCCGCCAGCTCACTCCGCCGGTCAGCCACCGCAGCGCGCAACTGGTCGGGTTCGAGCGCCTGGCTTGGCCGCGCCGATCCCGATGCCAGCCTCGCCGTGACCGTCGCCTGGAGGTCGCCGAGGCTGGTATCGAGATGTTGCAGCTGTGTAAGCCGTTTCTCGGCGTAATAGAGATCGACCCACGCCAATGCCGTCTCGAGCCGGACGGTTCGTGACTCTTGCGCAAGGCCTGCTTCGGCGATCCCGATGTCGGCCTGCGCGCGTTCGGCGCGGGCATGGCGCTTGGCCGGGTTGATTAACTGCTGACTGATGCCCACTGTCGTCATGGTGAAGGTGTCGCGATTGAGGCGCCCGGCATCGGGCCCGGTCACGGGAAAATCGCGAAGGCCGACCTCAAGCGTGGGATCGGGCAGGCGATCCGACGCAATCGCCGCCGAGCGCGAGGCAGTAATCCCGGCTTCGCTCGCCTCGAGCGAAGGCGCTTCACGGACGGCACGCTGGATCGCGCCGTTGAACGTCAATGGCTCGGCATAAAGCGCGGATGGGATGGCTATGGCCAGCCCGGCGCCAAGCAAAATGCGCATGAAGGGTCACCTTGGCAAAGAAGCGTCAGCGCGCAGAATGACCACAAAGTCATTCCGCGTCGATCGGTTCAACCTAGGCGTGAAGGGGGATAGGGATCGGGCGGGATCGAACGCCCGTAAAGGATCGGTATATTCTGACGGAACCAAAAGTGGTCATTACCGGCCACAGCACCAAGCGGCAACTCGGCTCCACCATTGAGCGCAACCGTGGCGCAGCCCGCCATTGTCAGGCAGGCAGCCGCCATATCCTTGCACGGGGCACTGTCCTTGCCGGATTTGTGTTTGTCAGGGCAGCAATCAGCCATGCCGACCATCGCTGCGGACTGCGCCATGGTCTTATTTGCGCAAGGCGCCCCCGGCCCAGCTGCGGCCTGGCCAGACAGGCCGCCGACCACCCCGAACAGCAGGACAAGGAGAAAGAGCGATCGCAGCACTACCGCCAGATGCTGTGGCGCGAAGGCAAGGTCAATCCAATTCTGGCATCGCCGCGGTTCGGCGATTGAGGCTATACAACAGGCGGCTGTCATCATCGAGGCAAGATCAAACAGAACTGGCGGAGAGGCAGGGATTCGAACCCTGGATACCCTCGCGGGTATGCCGCATTTCGAGTGCGGTGCATTCGACCACTCTGCCACCTCTCCGCGAGATAGGCCGTGCCGGTTTCCCGGCGGCGGGCTGGTCGGAAGCGGGCGGTTAGCGCAAGGCATGCGGCTTGCCAAGCCTTTCGCGCAACCCGCTTGTTTCGCACCCGCAACAATCTATATTCGGGGTATGGATCGCGCCCAGTTCTTTTCCCCCCAGGCGGGCAAGATGGTGGATTCGCCGCCCGTCTCGCATGCCAGCTTCACCATCGGCGATATCGTGCGCCACCGCATGTTCGATTTCCGCGGAGTGATCTTCGATATCGATCCGGTGTTCGCCAACAGCGAGGAATGGTACAATTCCATCCCCGCCGAAGTCCGCCCGCACCGCGACCAGCCGTTCTACCACCTCCTCGCTGAGAACGGCGATTCGAGCTATGTCGCCTATGTCAGCCAGCAGAACCTGCTCGGCGATGGCGAGGCCGGGCCGATCGAGCATCCCTCGGTGACGGAAATGTTCGAGGATTTTGCGGAAGGCAAATACCGCCTGCGGCATGGGTTGCGGCACTGATCAAAGTTGATCAAACCATTCCGGCTCAACTGACACTTTTTCAACCAACTTGGTCTCTACGCCAAGCGACAATTCTTTCAGTTTGTCGCAAAGCGATTCACCATCGATCAGGTCGATGGGTGGTGCACCGTCGCGCGTGGCTTCGCGGCGTGCATCGGGGGAGAAGGTCCCAGTCGTGATGATGAGACCCTTGTCCGTGCGGCCCATCATTGCGCCCCTGAAGTCGCGCACCGCACCGGAACCCACTGAACCTTGGTAACGCTTGCACTGAAACAGCACATGGAACGACATGAGGCTGAGTTGAAGTATTCCAGTGCCGTCGATTCCTCCGTCCCCGGAACGACCTGTGACTTCGACTTTCACGAATCCAGACTCGCGCAATACCCGCTGACAAAGCCTCTCGAAAGCGGAAGGGTCGATGGAGCGCAATCGCGTGAGGAGTTCATCGCGCCAGTCGGCAAATTCGGCGTCGGGGTTGCCGGAGGGTATATCACCCTCGACGGACAACGATTTCTTTCGGCTACCGTGTTTCGCTCTAACCGCAGCAGCAACTTTGCGCCGCAGAGAATCAATTGGCCAAGCCGTGGCCTGACGACCTTCATCGGTGAGCAGCCAAATTCCACGCCCGCCAGAGGCTAAAAAGCCGCCTTCCTCGAGGTGACTCCTGGCCCAAGAGAGCCGATCAGGGAGTACAGCACCTGCGCCGCTTTCGTACTGAACGTCCAAGGCCGCAGCCGGGAGTCCAACCAATTCGATGGCGGCATCGTTGATTTCATTCAGCGACGCCGAACCCCCGATTTTGTCCAACGCGATAAGCGTTGGCTTCATCAGCTCGTGATATTTCGGGAGTTCGGAAATATCCATCAAGCCCGCGCCTCTTCCACCCCCGCCGAATTATGCCGCAATGCCTTGAGCACGGTATCGACGATCTGCGGCGCATTCAGACCGGCGGTGTCGTATTGTTTGTCGGGCGCGTCGTGGTCCTGGAACACGTCGGGGAGGCGCATCGTGCGGATTTTGAGGCCGACATCGGTCAGGCCCTCGTCGCTGGCCAGAGTGAGAACGTGGGCGCCAAGACCTCCGATGGAGCCTTCCTCGACCGTGACGATCACCTCGTGGGTGGCCATCAGGCGGCGGATCAGGTCGGTATCGAGCGGCTTGGCAAAGCGCAGGTCGGCAACCGTGGTCGAAAGCCCCTTGGCCTCGAGCGCATCGGCTGCCTTGAGCGCCTCCCCCAGTCGCGTGCCAAGGCTGAGCAGCGCGATCTTGGTGCCATCGCGCACCACCCGGCCCTTGCCGATCTCGAGCCGCTGCGGAACCTCGGGCAGCGCCACCCCGGTGCCGTTGCCGCGCGGATAGCGGAACGCAATCGGGCCGCTGTCGTGCAGCACCGCAGTGTGGGTCATGTGGACCAGTTCGGCCTCGTCCGCCGCGGCCATAACCACGAAGTTGGGTAGCGTGGCCAGGTAAGTGACGTCGAACGATCCGGCGTGGGTCGCACCGTCTGCCCCGACCAGCCCGGCACGGTCGATTGCAAAGCGCACCGGCAGGTTCTGGATCGCCACATCGTGGACCACCTGATCGTAGGCGCGCTGGAGGAAGGTCGAATAGATCGCACAAAACGGTCGCATGCCTTGTGCAGCGAGGCCGGCGGCGAAGGTGACGCCGTGCTGCTCGGCGATGCCGACGTCGAAGAACCGATCGGGGTGCGCGGCGGCGAACTTGTCGAGCCCTGTGCCCGAAGGCATCGCCGCGGTGATCGCGCAGATCAGCGGATCGGTCTCGGCTTCCTTAGAAAGCTGCGCGCCGAACACGTTCTGATACGACGGCGGACCTGCTGCGCCCTTGACCTGCTGGCCGGTTATCACATCGAACTTCTGGACGCCGTGGTACTTGTCGGCGCTGTTCTCCGCCGGGGCATAGCCCTTGCCCTTCTGCGTGACGACGTGGACCAGGCA
>JANMPV010000412.1:0-2022 GCA_031370045.1 Novosphingobium sp.
CGATCTTCGGCGAGAAGGCCAGCGACGTGCGCGACACTTCGCTCAAGCTGCCGCCGGGGGTTTCGGGCACGGTGGTCGAGGTGCGGGTGTTCAACCGCCACGGCATCGAGATCGACGACCGGACCCGCGCGATCCAGAACGAGGAAATCGAACGCCTCAAGAAGGATAGCGAGGACGAGCGCAACATCCTCAACCGCGCGACCTACAACCGCCTGCGCGACATGGTCGTGGGCCAGGTTGTCGCCGCCGGGCCCAAGGTCGCCAAGAAGGGCCAGGTCATCGACGAGGCGCTGCTCGGCGAAGTCGAACGCCACGAATGGTGGAAGTTCGCGGTCGCCGACGATGCCCGCCAGACCCAGTTGGAGGCCGTGCGCGTCCAGTATGACGATGCGGTCAAGGTCATCAACGCCAAGTTCGACGATCGCCGCGAGAAGCTGGAACGCGGCGACGAGCTGGCGCCGGGCGTGCTCAAGATGGTCAAGGTGTTCGTCGCGGTGAAGCGCAAGCTGCAGCCGGGCGACAAGATGGCCGGGCGCCACGGCAACAAGGGTGTCATTTCGCGCATCCTGCCGTGCGAGGACATGCCGTTCCTAGAAGACGGCACCCACGTCGATATCGTGCTCAACCCGCTGGGTGTGCCTTCGCGGATGAACGTCGGGCAGATCTTCGAGACCCATCTGGGCTGGGCCGCGCGCGGTCTGGGCCAGCAGATTACTGCGGCGCTGGAAGAATGGCGCGCAGCCAACCCCAACCCCGAAGCGGCAGCCCCGCCGACGGCGCTGGTCGACAAGCTCAAGGATATCTACGGCGATCGCTATCACGATCAGATCGACGCGCGGAACACCTCCGAGATCGTCGACATGGCCGAGCTGCTCAAGAACGGCGTGCCGATGGGCACCCCGGTGTTCGATGGCGCGCGCGAGGCGGATGTCTCGGCGATGCTGGTCAAGGCCGGGCTCGATCCGTCGGGGCAGGTCACGCTGTATGACGGGCGGACCGGCGATGCGTTCGATCGCAAGGTGACCGTGGGCTATATCTACATGCTCAAGCTGCATCACCTTGTGGACGACAAGATCCACGCGCGTTCGATCGGGCCTTATTCGCTCGTCACCCAGCAGCCGCTGGGCGGCAAGGCGCAGTTCGGCGGGCAGCGCTTCGGCGAAATGGAGGTCTGGGCGCTCCAGGCCTATGGCGCGGCGTATACGTTGCAGGAAATGCTCACGGTCAAGTCGGACGACGTGATCGGGCGGACCAAGGTCTACGAGGCGATCGTCAAGGGCGACGATACGTTCGAGGCCGGCATCCCCGAGAGCTTCAACGTGCTCGTCAAGGAAATGCGCAGCCTCGGCCTCAACGTCGAACTGACCTCGGTCGATACCCCCGAGGAAGACAAGTGGCCGCAGGCGGCGGAGTGATGCGCTGCGTGAGATAAGCCAGACCCCGTCACCCTGAACTTGTTTCAGGGTCCATCTCTCCCCCCGCACTGCCGGTGCTAGTGGCCAGATGGATGCTGAAACGAGTTCAGCATGACGGGCGGTATTGAGAAATCGCGACCCGGCCCACTTGAAGGGCCCAGGAGTAACCGATGAACGACCTGACCAAATTCCATAACCCGGTGGCCAAGCCCGAGACGTTCGACCAGATCCAGATCGGTCTGGCGAGCCCCGAGCGGATCCGTTCGTGGTCCTTCGGCGAGATCAAGAAGCCCGAGACCATCAACTACCGGACCTTCAAGCCCGAGCGCGACGGGCTGTTCTGCGCCCGCATCTTCGGGCCGGTGAAGGATTACGAGTGCTTGTGCGGCAAGTACAAGCGGATGAAATACAAGGGCGTCGTCTGCGAAAAGTGAGGCGTGGAGGTTACCTTCACCAAGGTCCGCCGCGAGCGGATGGGCCACATCGAACTGGCCGCGCCGGTCGCGCACATCTGGTTCCTCAAGTCGCTGCCGTCGCGCATCGGGCTGCTGCTCGACATGCAGCTCAAGCAGCTCGAGCGGATCCTCTATTTCGAGAGCTACGTGGT
>JANMPV010000417.1:0-9978 GCA_031370045.1 Novosphingobium sp.
AAGTGCTCGGCGTGCCGTTCGCCAGCTTCATCGCGCCGGGTCTCATCATCATGGGGATGATCAACAACGCCTTTGCCAACGCCAGCTTCTCGCTGCTGGTCGGCAAGATCCAGGGGACAATCGTCGACTACCTGATGCCGCCGCTCTCGACCGGCGAACTGATGGTGGCGATGATCGGCGCGGCGGTCACCCGCGCGGTGCTGGTCGGCCTCGCGGTGACGCTGGCGATGCTGCTATGGCCGGGCGTACACCTGACCGCCGCGCACCCCTGGGCGATCGCCTGGTTCGGAGTGATGGGATCGATGCTGCTCGCGTTGATCGGGCTGGCAAGCTCGATCTGGGCGGAAAAGTTCGATCACAACGCCGCGGTCACCAACTTCGTAATCACCCCGCTGACGATGCTTTCGGGCACGTTCTACGTGATCGACAACCTCGCCCCTAGTTTTCGCGCGCTGGCTTACGCCAACCCGTTTTTCTATGTGATCTCCGGATTCCGCTTCGGGTTTCTGGGGCAAAGCGACATCGGCAGCACCAACCAGGCGGTGTGGCACGCCGCGCTCGGGCTGGGGGTGCTCAATCTGGCGCTGGCGGCGATTACGTATGCGTTGTTGCGTTCGGGCTGGCGGATACGGAGTTAGGGAAGCGGGTTACAACAACACCCCGCTCACCCGCCCCGCGTAATCTCGTCGTAGGCCTTGCGGAATTCCTTGGCGAATATGTCCATGAACGCCTCGTCCGAATCGAACGCGACCCCGCTGAACTCGCGCTCATAGGCTTTCCACAGTGCAGCATCGCGCGCGCCGGGGAGGATTTTTTCGAGCATCCCGCGGGTCTCGGCGCGGCCGCGGATCGATTTGGGCGAGAACCGCTCGAGCGTCGAGCGCAGCGCACCCTGCATCGCCTTGAGCGTCGCCAGCTGGTGCGCCTGAAGATCGCGCCAGCCGTCTTCGACCGCCAGGTCGGCGCCCATGAAACCGCGTTCGGCCGGGTTGAGGATGTGGCGCAGCGCCTGTTCGGGGCTGCGCGCAAATTTGAGCGGGTTGTTGCCCGAAATCTCCAGCCCGGTGCCCTGCGCGCCCATCTGGCTTTTGGCGCGGGCGCGCGCCTCGAGCATCACCACCATCCCGGCGACCAGGTTGCGCAGCAGCATCCCGGCCTGCTGGAGCGCGGCGGCTGGGTCTTGCGTGATCGCCTCGCGCTCCATCCCCGCGCCGGTGAGAAAGGCTTCGAGCGCGCCACCGCTGGCGACGGGCGCTGCCGCGGGGGCAGCAACCGGTTGCGGGGCGGGCGCAGGCGCCGGTTGCGCCGGGGCGGCTATTGGAGGGGCGGCGACCGGGGCCGCTGCGATCGGCGCAGCAACAGGAGGCGCTGGCGGGGGTGCTGGTGCGGGCGCCGCAGCCGGAGCGCCAAACCCGCCGCGCTTCCAGTCGATCGAATTGCTTGAGGCGAACTTGTTCCAGATGTCGTCGTCGCCGGGCGGCAGTGGAGGCGGTGCAAGGCTGGCCGGAATGACCGCGACCGGCGGGATCGTCGGATCGCGCGGGACCGATCCGGGCGGCGGTCCGAGCCGGGCGACCACTTCGTATTTGCCGATGCGGATCAGGTCGCCGTCGCGCAGCGGATGCGGGCCGCTCAACCGTTTGGCGTCGTCGTTGACGAAAGTCCCGTTGGTCGAGTTGTCGACCAGTTCGTAGCCGCCGTTGCGGAACAGGATATCGCAGTGGCGGCCGGAGATGTGGAGGTCGGCGTCGGGCAGCGACCAGTCGGTACTGCTCGCGCGCCCGATCGTCGCGCTGCGCCGGTCGAGCACCACGCTGAGTGGTCCGCCATTGGACAGTTGTGCCAGGTTGCGGACCTTCAGGGTCAGCGCCAGCGGTCGATCCGTGCTCATTTAGCAACACCGCCCGGGCGCAGGCCGCATGAATTTCGCCCCAATCGGGCGGGCGCGCCGCGTTGGTGCCGGGCGCCGTTGCACGGTATCACCTTGAATTGGCTTCAAAACGCCCCCTCCCCGACAATCCACCCGACCGTTATTATCTAAAGGACCAATCGTGCCAATACGAAACTGGCAAATTCATCCCCCTGTGATGCGCAGCATTGCGGGAATCGGCGATTGCCTGCAAGTCGCTAATAGATTATAAAGTACGCCAGGTCTGGTCGCACCACGCTGTTGGTTTTGCATGTTCGGGAGTTTGACATGACCATTAAGTTGTTGCTCGCTGCGGGCGCACTGCTCGCCTCCACCTCGGTCTGGGCCCAGTCCGCGCCGGCTGCGGAACAGTCGGCCGACGATCTCGTGTGCCAGCTTTCCGGCGATTGCGGCGGGATGGATCAGCTCGAAGCGACCCAGGACAAGCCTGAATCGCGCGGCTTCAAGCTGGCTCGCAAGGTGGCCGCGAACGATCCGTCGTCGCAATCGGCCCCGTCGATGGGCCATACCCGGGCCAAGGTTACCGCCGAAGCGACTCGCCCCACCGGATTGACCGCCAAGCCGGGCCGCAACCGCACGATCGCCGCCACCGCGCCGCGCGCTGCGGTCGGACGTGCCGATTTGCGGGTGACGTTCGTGACCGGTTCGGCCGAACTCACCGACGTCGGCCGCCGCGAGGCCGAGAAGTTCATGACCGCGCTCACCGCGCCTTCGCTGGCCGGCAAGAAATTCCGCATCGAAGGTCACACCGACTCGGTTGGCTCGCGCGATTTCAACGTCGATCTGTCGAAGCGCCGGGCCCAGGCGGTGGTTGAATACCTCGCCGCTCGCGGTGCCGACCGCTCGCGGCTCAGCGTGGTCGGTTATGGCTTCGACAAGCCGATGGCCGGGCTCGATGCCAGCGCCGGTGCCAACCGCCGCGTCGAGGTGGTGCTGATCAAGTAAATCACCGCGACGCTTCGCCTGGTGCGAAGCGGATTGTCGGCATATCGAGCGGCCCGGAGCGATCCGGGCCGTTTGATTTTGGCGCCCGGTTAGGCCTTGGTTCGGGTGCGATGTGATGGATCGCATTGCGCGGCGGACAAACCTTAGCAATTCGGTTACTTGTTCGGGCGTCAAATGGGCTCGTGGCGATTCTGCTCGATTGCGCAAGCATCGCGCGAAGGGTGACAGGAGAGATCGAATGACCTTCAGGATGATCTTCGCAGTCGGCGCATTGCTGACATCGACTTCGGCCCTGGCCCAAGTGCCGACGCAATCTGCGCCCGGCACCGACCAGACCACCGAAGACCTGGTTTGCCAGCTATCCGACAAATGCAGCGATGCTGCGGCCAGTCCTTCGGACCAGGGGCAAGCGGTCGCCACCGGCCCCGCCGATCGCGCCGCCCCGCGGATTTCCGCCACCCGCGGGTTCAAGATCGCCCGTAAGGTGGAGGCACCCGCTGCTTCGGGTTCGACGGGCTATACCCCGGCCCGGTCCGCTCCCGGCGCGGGCAAGGCGCCGTCGCGGGTCGCCTACGATTCAGGCAAAAAGGCCAGCGCGCCTGTCGCGGGCAAAAGCCGCGCGATGACTTCGGCCAACGCGAAGGTCATGCCCAAAGGCCGCGCCGACTTGCGCGTGACGTTCGTGACAGGATCGGCCGAGCTGACCGAATCGGGCCAGCGCGAGGCGCAGAAGTTTGCTTCCGCGCTGGCATCGCCGCTGCTTCAGGGGATGCGCTTCACGATCGAAGGCCACACCGACGCGGTCGGGTCGCGCGCCGCCAACCAGGATCTGTCGCGCCGCCGCTCTGCTGCGGTGGTCGATTACCTCGTCGGCAAGGGCGCCGATCGGGCGCGCTTCGATGCCGTCGGCTACGGCGCGGATCGCCCACTTGATGGCCTTAGCCCGACCGCCGCGCTCAACCGCCGGGTCGAGGTGGTCCGCAACAAATAATCTGGCTCGCGCCTCAATCTGTCTCATCCAAGTATAGATTTGCGGTTTTGCTCCGCGTTCGCCGCTACGTGCCATCGTTTCGTCGCAAAGCTGCGGCTGATTAGGCGCAGTTGCTTGACAGTGCCCGGGCGATGGGCAGTGTCACGATCAACCGGCAAGTGACGGTCGGCATTTCCTGACACGGGCCCTTCGGGTCGCAAAGTCCCGGCAGGAAATAAAGGGGGCGGGGGCGTTTTCAGAGCCTTTGGCGTTTGCCGCTGGCCGGTGACGCTCCCGTCAACTGTCGCAATTCAACCCACTCAGGATTTGCCCGCACGCGCCTCGAGCAGCGCCGGGGTCAGCACTTGTGGCAGGATGGTGGCCTCCGCTGCGCCGGGCGCGTACCACAGATAGAGCGGCACGCCCGCCGCGCCATGGGTTTCAAGAAACCGGGTGATAACCGGGTCGCGCCGGGTCCAGTCGCCACGCAGCACTTGCACCCCCGCCCTGGCAAAAGCCGCGCGCGTGCTATCGCGCTCGATCGCGGCGGCTTCGTTGACCTTGCAGGTCAGGCACCAGTCGGCGGTGAAGTAAACGAACAGCGGCTTGCCTGAGGTGCGCGCCGCAGCCAGCGCGGCGGGCGAGAACGGCATGGCGCCAAGGAGATCGCCGGAGGTATCGGCGGCTGGGGCGTGGACCACCTGAGGTAACAGCACCGCCCCCAACACGAGCAGCGCGGCCAGCGCCGGCGCGGCGCGGGGCGTAGCGGAAACACCCCGCCGCTGAGCCCGCCCGATCATCGTCAGCACCGCCACCAGCGCCAGCGCCACCACCCCACAGCCCAGTGCGAACTGCGCCCCGCCCAGCCGCCACGCCAGCCATAGCAGCGCCGCCGCGGTCAGTGCCATCGGCAGCGCCATCGCTTTGCGGAACCACTCCATCCACGGTCCCGGTTTGGGCAGCAGGCGGCGCAGCGCGGGGCTGAAGCCCAGCGCCAGGAACGGCAGCGCCAGCCCCAGCCCGAGCGCGGCGAACACCGCCAGCGCCAGGATCGGCGGCAGGACCAGCGCCGCGCCCATCGCTGCGGCCATGAACGGTCCGGTACACGGCGTGGCGACGAACGCGGCGAGCAGCCCGGTGGCGAACGCCCCGCGATTGCCGATGCCGCCGCTTCCGCCAAGCGTGGGCAGCTCGAACAGCCCGGCGAAATTGGCGGTGATCGCGACAGCCAGCGCGATCAGCGCGGCGACCACCAGCGGCTCCTGCAACTGGAACGCCCAGCCGATCTCGTCGCCCGCGGCGCGCAATCCCAGCATCGCTCCGCCCAATGCGAGACAGGCGAGCACCACCCCGGCGGTATAAGCCAGGCCATCGGCGCGCGCCTTGCTCGGCGCTGCATTGGCCTGGGCGAGCGACAGCGCCTTGAGGCTGAGGATCGGGAACACGCAGGGCATGACGTTGAGGATCAGCCCGCCGAGCAGCGCGGCCCCCAGAATCGCGACGAACCCGGCGAGGTCGAGCGCCGGTTTGGCCGTGCTGGCCAGCGGAACCCCACCAGAAGGCACCGCGCCGGGCTCGGCATGGATTTCCAGCCCCTCGCCGTCGCCATAGCGCAGCACGGCATCGATCGGCCCGGCCACGCTACCCTGCGCCCCCGTCGAGCGCCCCAACTCGGCCAGCAACAGATCGCCCTTGCGCCAGAACCGTTGCGGCGCGGCATAGGCTGCGACTCCATCGGTGCGAACGAACAGGTGCGGTGCGCCCAGTTCGAGAGCGGCGGGGATCGGGATAGCGAACCGCAGCGCCTTGCTTTGTGCGACATAGCGCACCGTTTCGGGCAGCGGCGCGGGCAGCTTCGCCAGCCAGCCATCGAAGCGGGGATCGCGGGCGGAAGGCGCACCGACCCGCACCGTAGCCGCCAGCCGCCCGTGTTCGGGGACGCAGATTTCCTCGGTGCAGGCGAGCCAGTCGGCCTCGGCCGATATCGCCAGCGTATCGCCCGCGCGCGCGCCGGCGGGCAGCGTGAACGGCACCAGCAGGGCATAGTCATGCTCGTAGACATGGTTCATCAACCCGTTGATGAGCAGCGTCTGCGGCACCGGATAGCGCGGCTCGCCCACTTTGGCCCCGGTCGGCAAAGCCCATTTGAACTGCATCGCAAACCCTGCGTCGCCACCGTTCAGCCAATAGCCGTGCCAGCCCTGGTCCGGCTCCATCGAGACGCCAAGCTGGATGGTCTGCCCCGCAGCGGCGCTACCGCGCTCGGCGACCAGCTCAGCGGTGATGTGCGTCGCCGGGGTTTGGGCGAGAGCGCGCGGCGCCACCCCGCATAGCGCGGCCAGGGTGATCAGCAGGGCGACTATTGCGCGCACGACGTTGGACAATTGCTCCGGTCCAGGTCCGCCGGGCATTGCCGCGGACCTCGCGCGGCCTTATGCCGCACTGCGTCGCGCTGTCCAGCCGCGCGGTGCGTCACGCTATCCTCAGGGCTCTGCCATCATGCCTTTCCGACCGTCGCCGCTGTTCGCGCTCGCCCTGCTGCTCGGGGGAGCGAGTTCCGGATCGGCCCAGAATGCACCGGCACCTGCTTCCCCACCCCCGCCCAAGTTGATTCTGGCGATCGCGGTCGATCAGTTCTCCGCCGATCTGTTCGCCGAATACCGCAACCGCTACGTCTTCGGGCTCAAACGCCTGCAGCAAGGCGCGGTGTTTCCATCGGGCTATCAAAGCCATGCCGCGACCGAGACCTGCCCCGGTCACTCGACGCTGCTGACCGGGGATCACCCTGCGCGCACCGGGATCGTCGCCAACTCGTGGTACAATCTCGGCCTCGCCCGCGCCAAGAAGGCGGTCTATTGCGCTGAGGACGAAACCCAGGCCGCCGCCGATCCCAAGGACTACGTCGCCTCGGCGGTGCACCTGCTCGTCCCCACGCTCGGCGACCGGCTCAAGGCCGCCAATCCTGCCACCCGCAACGTCGCGGTCTCGGCCAAGGACCGCGCCGCACTGATGATGGGCGGGCACGATATCGACCAGGTGTACTGGTGGAAGGGCGCAGGCTTCGCCACGCTCGCCGGGCGCCCGCTCGGAGCATCGGCAGTGGCGGAAAACGCGGCAGTCGCCACCGCGCTGGCCCAGGACCGGGCGGCGCTCGACCTCCCCGCCGACTGTGCCCGCGCCGATCGCCCGATAGCGGCGGGCAGCGTCACCGTCGGAACCGGGCGGTTTGAGCGTGGCAAAGCCGACGCAACCCGGTTCCGCATCTCGCCCGAAATGGACGCCGCGACGGGCGATCTCGCGGCCAAGCTGGTCGCCGAGCTCGACCTGGGCAAAGGCCCCGCGACCGACGTGCTCTCGGTCAGCTTCTCGGCAACCGATTACGTCGGCCACGCTTTCGGCACCGAAGGCACCGAGATGTGCCTCCAGCAGCACGCCCTCGACCGGATCATCGGCACTTTGCTCGATGTCCTCGATGCGCGCGGGATCGACTACGCGGTGGTGCTAACGGCCGACCACGGCGGGCTCGACCTGCCCGAGCGGCTTGCGCTGCAGGGCCTGCCTCAGGCCGCGCGGGTCGATCCGGGCCTCGCTCCCGAGGCGCTGGGCAAGACCATCTCCGCCAAGCTCAAGATCGTGGGGGTCGAGCCCTTGCTGTATTCCGATGGTCCGTTCGGCGATTTCTATCTCAACCGCGCGCTCAAGCCCAAGCAGCGCAAGGCGGTGCTGGCTGAACTCAAGGCGCTCGCCGCGCACCCCCAGGTCGCTGCGGTGTTCACCGCCGAAGAGCTTGCCAAGGCCCCGGCGCCCGCCGGTTCGCCGGAGGCGTGGACGCTGATGGATCGCGCCCGCGCCTCGTTCTACGCCAAGCGATCGGGCGACGTTGTGATCCTGCTCGATCGCGCGATTGTCCCGATCCCCAAGGCGGCCCCCGGCTACACCGCCACCCATGGCAGCCCGTGGGATTACGACCGCCGCGTGCCGATGCTGTTCTGGCGCAAAGGCATGACCGGGTTCGAGCAGCCCAACGCGGTCGAAACCGTGGATATCGCGCCAACGCTCGCCGCGCTGATCGGGCTGGCGGTACCCGAGGCGGAGTTCGACGGAAGGTGCCTCGATCTCGATGCCGGGCCGGGGAATTCGTGTGGTTTACATGTCCGCTGAGTTCACCCAGACCCGCGACGTCCTGATCCTGGGCGGTGGCCTGGTCGGGATGACGCTGGCGATCGGGCTGGCGCGCGCCGGGGCAACGGTCCACGTGGTCGACCGCGACGATCCCGCAGCGCAGACCGCCGAGGGCTTCGACGGCCGCGCTTCGGCGATCTCGACCGCAAGCTGGAACCTGTTCGGCCATCTTGGCATGGCTCCGCTGCTCGAACCCAGGGGCAGTCCGATCGCGGCGATCGCGGTCAACGACGCGCTGCGCCCGGGCAAGATCGAGTTCCGCCCCGAACCGCAAGAAGGCTCGCTCGGGCGGATGTTCGCCAACCGCGACCTGCGCATGGCGCTGTTCGAGGCTGCGGCGAAGGAGCCGAACATCGCCTGGCACCCGTCGAGCACCGTCACCACGCGCGAAAGGGGTCCTCACAGCGTGTCGGCAACGCTCGGCGATGGCAGCGTGCTCATGGCGCGGCTGCTGGTGGGGGCCGAGGGACGCAACTCGCCGACCCGCGAGGATGCGGGGATTGCGGTCGCCAAGTGGGACTACCGCCACCGCGCGATCATCGCTGGGTTGGCTCATGCCAAGCCCCACGGCGGGGTCGCATGGGAAATCTTCTACCCGGCCGGCCCATTCGCGCTGCTGCCGATGCTCGATGATGCTACCGGGCGGCACCGCAGCGCGCTGGTGTGGACCGTGGCGGAGGACGATGCTGCGGGCGTGCTTCGCATGTCTGAGACCGCCTTCCTGGGCGAAGTGCGCGCGAAGATGGGCGGGGTTCTTGGCGATATCGAGCTGGCCGCGCCGCGCACCAGCTATCCGTTGGGCTTTCACCACACCGCGCGGATTGTGGCCGAACGGCTGGCGCTGATCGGCGACGCCGCGCATGGCATCCATCCGATCGCCGGGCAGGGGCTCAACCTGGGCCTGCGCGACGCTGCCGCGCTGATCGAGTGCATCACCGATGGCATGCGCCTGGGGCTTGATCTGGGCGATGCGCAGGTCCTCGCCCGTTACGAGCGCTGGCGCGCGAGCGACGCGCTGATGGTCGCGCTGGCCACCGACGGGCTGACCCGCCTGTTCGGCGTCCCCGGGCGCACCGCCTCGCTGGTCCGCAGGATCGGCATGGCCGGGGTCCAGCGAATGGCCCCGCTCAAACGTTGGTTCATGGACGAGGCGCGCGGGGTTTCGGGCACGCTGCCCAAGCTGCTCGAGCCGGTCTAGCTGGGCCTACGCGTCTTCTGCCGGACCAGTCGGAGGTAGGTGTCGGCGACCACCTTGTTGATCGCATCCCACGCGAAATCGTCCGCGCGAAGGCTGCCCGCCGCACCATGGTCGGCGCGCAGCGCGGGATCCTCGATGTAGCAGCGTAGCGCCTCGGCGAAGGCGTGGACCGCGCCGGGCGCAATCAGTCGGCCGCTGATCTGGTCGGCGACGAGGCTCTGGCTGCCGGTCGCGGCGGCGGCGACGACGGGCACCCCGCAGGCCATCGCCTCCAGCGTGACGTTGCCGAAGGTCTCGGTGACGCTCGGGTTGAACAGCACGTCCATCCCCGCCACCGCGCGGCCAAGGTCGGCGCCGCCCTGAAAGCCCACGAACTTCGCCTGCGGCAGCCGCGCCTCGAACCATTCGCGTGCGGGACCCTCGCCGATCACCAGCACAGCGTGGGGGATACCACGGCGGGCCAGTTCGTCGATCGAATCGGCGAACACGTCGAGCCCCTTTTCCATCACCAGCCGACCCAGGAAGCCGATCGTCACCGTCTCGTCGGCGATGCCCTGCGCGCGGCGCCATGCCAGATCGCGGCGCGCGGGATTGAACACCTCGCGGTCGACCCCGCGCGACCAGATGCCGATATCGTAGTTCATCCGCTGCTCGCGCAGCACCTGGGCCATCGATTCGGACGGTGCGACCAATGCGTCGCAGCGACGGTAGAAGCGGCGCAAAATCGCCTCTATCACCGGCTCGATCCAGGCC
>JANMPV010000426.1:0-4955 GCA_031370045.1 Novosphingobium sp.
CACGCAACTGCCGGTCGCGTTGCGACGAATGATCGCATGCTCGCGGCTGGCCATCGTATCGGTGAGGACGACGGTGTTCGACAGCGAGCGCCCGAAGCCGCACACCCCCAGGCGCTCGACCGGCACCTCGAAGCATTGACCGTCGCTTTCGAAACGAACGAATGTGTCGCCTAGTTCCTTGCCCAAAGGTCCCCCGAATTCACAAGGTGCGAGACGCTGGACCCTAACGAATTGTCGGGGGCGTGCAAGCCCGCCATGGCGAATATCGCGGCAGGGCGCAGTGCTGTGCATCACCGCTTGCCGCAGTTGCCCAGATAGCCAATTGTCGGTCGGCGAAGGCAAGGGATCGAGACGCATGGGATCGGCAGGACCAGAGAGTGGAGATCGGGGTCCCGCGCAGAACCGCTCTTCGGCGCGCGGCGGCCTGGCGCGCGCCATCCTGCGCTGGCTGCTGGCGGCGCTTTACCTGACCGCAGGGATCTTTCACGTCGCCCGGCCCGAGCCGTTCCTGGGGATCACTCCGCACTGGGTGCCGTTGCCCGCAACGGTGGTTCTGCTGACCGGGCTATGCGAATTATCGGCAGTCCCGGCGCTGCTCCAGTCGTGGTCGAAGCTGCTGCGGCGTGCAGCGGGGATCGGTCTGGCGATCTACGCGATTTGCGTTTATCCAGCCAACGTCAACCACATGCTGATCGATCTGGCCAAGCCGGACCATGGCCTTGGCCTCGCTTACCACATCCCCCGCCTGCTCGCGCAACCGCTCGTCGTGTGGGCGGCGTTGTGGGCCGGTGAAGTGATCGACTGGCCGTGGCGGCGGTCCCGGCAGGCGTAAGCGACCTCACTCTCGCCACACTTTTCCCGGATGGGGGCCGGTGGGTTGGCGCTGGCACTTTCGTTCAGCCATCGTTCTGTTAGTTTCAGGCAAAACCAGCGATGTTGAACAAGCCATTGCTTTGTTTGGAGTCTCGTCACGATGCGCCTTAGCCGATTTCCCTTGATGGTCAGCCTCGTCGCGGCGCTTGCTTCGTGCGGCGGCGGCGGCAACAGCAGCGCTCCGCCGGTCTCGGTCAGCCCCGCGCCGACGCCCGGCTCTACGCCCACCCCGACGCCGACCACCGCGGCTGCGGGCTGTTCGCTTAGCGAGCGCAAGGCTTGGGCGCTAGGCCAGTTGCAGGAATGGTATCTGTTCCCCGAATCGCTCGACACCACGGTCAACCCGGCAAGCTTCTCCACGGTCAACGCCTACATCGATGCGCTGGTCGCCCCCGCGCGGGCCTTGTCGAGGGACCGCTTCTTCACCCACCTCGCCTCGATCGCCGAGGAAAACGCGTTTTTCAATTCGGGCTCAAGCGCGGGATTCGGTATCCGCCTGACCTATGACACCACCGCCCGCCGGGTGTTCGTGGTCGAAGCGTTCGAGGGTGCTCCGGCGCTCGCTGCAGGGATCGACCGCGGAACCGAAATCATCGCCGTCGGTACCAGCACCAGTAACCTCCAGACGGTCGATTCGCTGATCCAGTCGGGCGGCACCCAGGCTGTGGTCAATGCGCTTGGTCCATTGACCGCAGGTACCACCCGCGTGCTGCGCGTGGTCATCAACGGCGTTTCCCAGGATCTGACCGTCACCAAGAGCGACTTCTCCCTGACCCCGGTGTCTTCGCGCTATGGTGTGAAGGTGCTCGACAACGGCGGCACCAAAGTTGGCTACATCAACTTGCGGACCTTCATCGACACCGCCGATCCGGCACTGCGCAACGCTTTCGCCACGCTCAAGAGCCAGGGCGTCACTCAGGTGATCGTCGATCTGCGCTACAACGGCGGCGGGCTGGTCTCGATCGCCGAGCTGTTCGGCGACCTGATGGGATCGAACAAGGTCGGCCAGGTGTTCAGCTTCACCACCTTTCGCGCCTCGAAGGCGAACAACAACGACACCGACAATTTCGGCGCGCAGAGTGAGGCCATCGCCGCAACCAAGATCGCGTTCATCGGCACCACCGGGACGGCCTCGGCCAGCGAGTTGGTGATCAACGCCTTCACTCCCTACCTCCACACCAATTCGGCGCTGATCGGCACCAACACGTTTGGCAAGCCCGTTGGCCAGATCGCGCTCGACAAGGCCTCGTGCGACGATCGGTTGCGCCCGGTTGCGTTTCGGACGGAAAACTCGGCGCACCAAGGCGATTACTACACCGGGCTGGCAACGCGGATGGAAGCGACGTGCAGCGCGGGCGACGATTACACCAAGCAGCTCGGCGATCCTGCCGAGGCCTCGGTTAAGGTCGCGCTCGACTTCCTTGCCGGGCGCAGCTGCAACGCGATTGCGAGCGGCGGACAATCGCCGCTGGCGGCGGGCGGAGCGCGCAACCTTGTGCAACCCGACGCGCCGACCACGCTCCAGCGCGAGGTGCCGGGGGCTTTCTAAAACCCCGTCCGGTCTTGCTTGGCTGGGAATCAAAAGGGACGCCCCGTGAGGCGCCCCTTCGTTTGATCAAGTTGGCAAGGATCAGGCTGGAACGGTTTCGCGCTCGTGCGTGGCCTGGGCCATTTCACGCCAATCGAACCCGGGCGCAAGTTCGGCATCTTCCCAGCGTTGGTTGTCCAACGACTGGAGCATGATCCGGGCACGGCGGCGGCGGGCCTTGCCCGAAGTGAACGGGTTGTTCGCATCGGGCTCGGCCGCGACCATCCGTTCGATCAGCGCGCTGCGGTTGAGATTGAGCGCGCGATAGTCGGTGGGCTGTGCGTGCGATACGCGCGGCTCACTCCAGGCGGCGAGCGGGGTAAACGCCGGAGCAGCCAAGGTTGCATAACGCTGGGGCGTTTCGCCGACAGGCTCGGCGGGCCCCGATTCGGGCTCGTATTCTGCCACGGTATCGGCGGCCTCGACCGGTCGACGGCGGCGGGTTGCGACGAACAAGCCGATAGCGCCCAAGCCCAACGCACCGGCGAGACCAGCCAGCAGAAGCTCGTTCGAATCGTCGGTTGAGGCCGGTTCGGCGGTCGCGACTGTCGGCCCAGCGAGGTCGGCAGGCAACGAACCGGTTTCGGCGACGGGGGTAATCGGAACAATTTCTTCGACGGGACCAGTCACCTCACGCGCAATTGGCGCGGCGACGGCAGGGACAACGCGACCCGCTAGCGGCCTCGTTGCCGTCGAAGCGCGGGGGGCGGCAGGCTTGGCAGCTTCGACACGCGGTGCGGGCGCATCGGCGATCACGGGAGCGGGTGCGGCTTGCAACACTACCGGCGGCAGCACGATCGTCGGGGCAACCGGGGCAGATACAGGTGCATCTGCCGGGGCGGCTACTTCCTGGGCCCAGAGCGAAGTGGAGGACAGCGCGAGAAACGCGGCAATCGCGGTTCCGGCGAGACGATGGGGGTTTGTGTTTTTGGTCATGTCAGGGGGCCAATCCCCGCCTGCCCGATTCGGTTTCAGTCAACCGCGGTTAACGGGACGAGGTGAGCAGTCGCGGCGACGAGGCGCGTCCGCTGAGTCAATTCTTTCAATCGGTTCAGCAAAGCACCGGGTAGTTTTTTCGGTCCGGTATCACCATGTTCGCCCCGTTACGACACCCCCCCGATTCAGGAGCAACGACATGCCGCAAGCCTGGTGGAACGGAACCAAGATCGCCGACAGCGACGCCACCGTGGAGGTCGAGCGCAACCACTATTTTCCGCTGGAATCGCTCGATCAAACCGTGCTGCGCCCAAGCACGACCACGTCGGGCTGCCCGTGGAAGGGCACCGCGCACTATTACACGCTGGCGGTGGGCGGGGCGGAAAACAAGGACGCGGCGTGGTACTATCCCGATCCCAAATCCGCCGCCGAAAACATTCGCGGGCGTGTGGCGTTCTGGAAGGGTGTGGAGATCCGCGGCTGAGGGTTTGAGGCGGAAAACGCTAAGAACTGAGGCACGGTAAGGTCCTGCCCCCTTGGGGAAGGTGGCTCGCGAAGCGAGACGGATGGGGGCTTACCAAATTAGCCGCGATAGCGGCTGCACGCTGCCTTGTGCGACTTGTCAGCCCCCTTCCACCGCTTCGCGGTTCCCCTCCCCCAAAGGGGGCGGAACTTGCATTCACCCCGCAATCGCCCCGAACAGGTCGTGCGCATCGGCGTCTTCAATCGTGACCTGCGCAAAATCTCCGGGGCGCAGCGTTGCGGAAACGTTGCGGAGGAACACGTTGCCGTCGATTTCGGGGGCGTCGGCCTGGCTGCGCGCGGTGGCACCGATGTCGCCGTCCGCGTCGGGCTCGCCGACCTCGTCGACGATCACCGGGATGGTCCGGCCGACCTTGCCCGCTAGCTTGGCTGTGCCGATCCTTTCGGTCAGCTCCATCAGCCGGGCGTAACGCTCTTCCTTGACCGCCTCGGGCACCTGATCGGGCAGCGCGTTGGCCGCAGCCCCCGCCACCGGCTCGAACCGGAACGCACCGACGCGGTCGAGCTGGGCTTCTTCCAGCCAATCGAGCAGATAGGCGAAGTCGTCCTCGGTCTCGCCGGGAAACCCGACCACGAAGCTTGAGCGGATCGCAATCTCGGGGCAGATCGCGCGCCAGCTCTTCAGCCGCTCGAGCACTTTGGCCTCGTTCGCCGGGCGCCGCATCGCCTTGAGCACTTTGGGGCTGGCGTGCTGGAACGGGATGTCGAGGTACGGCGTCAGCAGCCCCTCGGCCATCAGCGGGATCACCGCGTCGACGTGCGGATAGGGATAGACGTAGTGCAACCGCACCCACGGCGTGAGGCCTTCAGGTGTGCGCAGTCCGCCCAGTTCGCGCGCCAGATCGGTCATGTGGGTGCGCACCGGGTGGCCTTTCCAGTCGCGGCTCTCATGCCGCACATCGACGCCATAGGCCGAGGTGTCCTGGCTGATGACCAGCAGTTCCCTTGTGCCCGCCGCAACCAGCTTTTCCGCCTCGCGCAGCACGGCATCGATCCGGCGGCTGGCGAGTTTTCC
>JANMPV010000163.1:0-2352 GCA_031370045.1 Novosphingobium sp.
CTCAGCCCGACCGAGTTCGCCGCGTGGGGCTGGCGGATCCCGTTCGCGTTGTCGGTGGTGCTGGTCGGGATCGGTCTGTGGGTCCGGCTGCGGCTGACCGAGACTCCGGCGTTCCGCGAGGCGCTGGCGCACGCGCCGCCCTCGCGGCTGCCGCTGGGCGAGGTGCTGCAGCGCGATTGGCGGGCGGTGCTTGCCGGAACGCTGGGGGTGATCGCCTGCTTCGCGGTGTTCTACATCGCGACCGCCTTCGCACTGGGCTATGCGACTATCGCGCTGGGCGTGCTGCGCGAGCGGATGCTGGCGCTCCAGCTCGGCGCGATCGTGTTCATGGCCGCGGGGATCGTGCTCGCGGGCTGGCTCTCGGACCGCTGGACACCACGCCGGGTGCTGACGATCGGCTGCGCCGCGACGGTGCTGGCGGGAGCGCTGCTCCCGGCGATGGTCGTGGCGGGCGAGGAGGCGCGGCTGTTCGTCTGGCTGGCGCTGGCGCTGACCGCGATGGGGCTGGTCTATGGCCCGCTCGGCGCGTGGTTGCCCTCGCTGTTCGCGGCACGGGTGCGCTACACTGGGACCGCGATCGCGTTCAATACCGGCGGGGTGATTGGCGGCGGACTGACCCCGCTGGCGGCGCAATGGCTGTCGGGCGAGGGCCGGGGCCTCGCCCCGGTCGGGCTATACCTCGGCGCGGCCGGGGCGCTCAGTCTGCTTGGGCTGCTTGCCGTGGGCGGGACGGCGCGGGAGGCGTGACGCCCCCCGCGACCGGATCGGTCAGGCAGTCGGCGCCGGACCGGTGTCGGAAACGACCCCCCACGCCTCTTTCCAGGACCCATCTTCCTGCTTGCGCCAGCCGATCAGCCAGTTGCCGTTCTCGGTGGTCGGCTGCTTGGTCTTGGGGTCGGTGTAAGTGTAGGCGTATGTCGCGCGCCACAATGCCCGGTCTCCGGCCGCTGCGACGCTGACATCTTCGCCGCTCACCGTCACCTTTGCGGCGGGATCCGCCACCTGCTGTTTGGTAAGCGCGAGGTCGGCTTCGGGACCGACGACATTCGGCTGGCCGTGGAACATCCCGATGTAGTCGGGGGCGTCGTATGAAACCGCCTTTTCCGCATCGTGTGCGTTGAATGCGGCGATCACCGCAGCGGCGTTCGCTTTGACCCCCTCGGCGACTTTGGCGGGATCGGCGGTGGCGGTCGAGGGCTTGCAGCCCGAAACGAGCAGCGCAACCGACATGGCGGCCAGGGAAAGTGTGGTGGTTCGATGCATAGTTACCCCCTTGGGAGAGCGCGGCCCGATTGAGGGCTGCGCCTTGCCGGGGGTGACGTCAAGCGGAACGCAACAGCGTGATCCTGGCCTTGCCGACCTTGCGCCCGGTGTCGATTGCACAGCCCCTGACCGCGACAACCTCATCGTGCGCGGTCTCCAGGCTGATCCAGCTCGCCGGGCCGATCCAGCCGAGCCTGGTCAGCTTTTCGAGCACCACCGCGCCGGCGCCGCTGGCGTAAGGCGGATCGAGCAGGAGCAGGTCGAGCGGGGCCTTGGCCGGGCCCAGCGCGAGGACCGAGGCGGCGCGCACCTCGCAGCGGTCCTGTGCGCGCAGCGCCGCGATATTGGCGCGAAGACTGCGGATCGCCGCAGCATCCTGCTCGACGAACAAGCACATCGCCGCACCCCGCGACAAAGCCTCCAGCCCGAGTGCGCCCGATCCGGCAAACAGGTCGGCGACGCTCAGCCCCTCGAACGATCCGATCCGGCTGACCAGCATCGAAAACAGCGTTTCGCGGGTGCGGTCGGCGGTGGGGCGAGTCGCTTCGCCCGGCGGGGCCTGCAATTTGCGCCCGCGCCATTCGCCCGCGATGATCCTCATTTCGCGCGAGGTTTTCGCGGCGGGCCGGAGCTTGGGCCGGAGCTTGGGTCGGACTTGGGGCCGGACTTGGGGCCGGATCTGGGGCCATATCTTGAGCCCGGCCTGGGCCCAGCTGCGGATTTTCCATCGGCGCGCCGCGATCCCCATGGGCGCTGATCGGGCTTTGGCGAACCGGGCTTGGCCTCAGGCTTGACCGGCTTGGGCGCCGCCGCTCTGACCGGAGGCTTGCGAGGGGGGCCGGTAAGCACTTCCACGCCGATGCTCTTGGCCAGGTTCTCGACGTCTTTGGCCAGCAGTTCCACCGCCGTCCCGCGCGGCAGATCGCCAAGGTGGAACGGGCCATAGCCGACGCGGATCAGGCGGCTGACTTGCAGCCCGAGATGTTCGAGCACGCGCCGCACCTCACGGTTCTTGCCTTCGGTCAGGGTTAGCACGATCCAGCGGTTGAGACCCGCGCCACGCTCCAGATCGGCCTCGATCTTGCCATA
>JANMPV010000434.1:0-11329 GCA_031370045.1 Novosphingobium sp.
GCAATTCATCATTCGACCCCGAATCCATCAACCCCCTCCGCTCATCCCGAGCGAAGTCGAGGGACCTCGCGCCGGGCTGCCGCCGTGCGCACGATGTCTCGACTTCGCTCGACATGAGCGGAAGGGGGGAGATTGTGATGCGGTACTTGGCATTCGGCCTCTGTGCGCATCCTGAACGGCGCAGCCCGGCTGGACGTTCCCGCGTTGCCCCGCTAACCGCCCCAACCCTATGGCCGCCGCACCGATCCTGTCCTGGGAAGGACTATCGCTTCAGCAGGGCGGGCGCTGGCTGTTCCGCGATCTCGATCTGCACATCGGCCCGCGTGATCGGCTGGCGCTGATCGGGCGCAATGGGGCGGGCAAGACCACGCTGCTGCGACTGATCGCCAGCCAGATCGATCCCGACCGCGGCAAGCGCTCGATCCAGCCGGGAACGCGGGTTGTCTTGCTCGAACAGGACCCCGACTTCGCCGGGTATGCCACGCTAATGGATTTCGCATTGGCGGGGACCGAAGCGCCCGAACGCCACCAGATCGAGGCCATCGCGGGCCAGCTCGGGATCGCCATGGATCGCGCCGCGGATACCGCCAGCGGGGGCGAGCGCCGCCGCGCCGCGCTGGCGCGGGTGCTGGCGATGGACCCCGACGTGCTGCTGCTCGACGAGCCGACCAACCACCTCGATCTCGCCGCGATCGACTGGCTGGAAGGCTGGCTGCAACGTTATACCGGCGCGTTCGTGACGATCAGCCACGACCGCACCTTCCTCACCCGGCTGACCCGCTCGACCGTCTGGCTCGATCGCACCGCGCTGCGCCGCAAGGATATCGGCTTTGGCGGGTACGAGGCGTGGGAAGAACAGGTCTATGCCGAGGAAGCGCGCAATGCCGACCGGCTCGACGCCAAGCTCAAGCTGGAGGCGCACTGGCTCGAACGCGGGGTCACTGCGCGGCGCAAGCGCAACCAGGGCCGGCTGGAAAAGCTGTGGGAAATGCGCGCCACCCGCGCCGCCATGCTCGCCCCGCAAGGCGCGGCCAAGCTCCAGCTCAGCAGCGACGAGGTGCGGACCAAATCGGTGATCGTGGCGGAGAAAGTATGGAAATCATTCCCAAGTTCCGCTCGGCCTGAGCGCGTCGAAGGCCCGTTGCTTGGCCACCGTAGGGCGCGTGCTTCGACAGGCTCTGCAGGAGCGGATGTTGGAAGTGGGTCGCAGGTCATTGTCAAAGTGTTCTCGCGGCGCGTCCAGCGCGGCGACCGGATCGGGGTGGTCGGGGCCAACGGATCGGGCAAGACCACACTGCTGCGCCTGCTGACCGGCGCGCTGGAGCCCGATGAGGGCAAAGTGACCCTGGCCAAATCGCTGGTCGGCGTGCTGATCGACCAGCAGCGCAGCCTGCTCACTCCTGAAAAGAGCCTGCGCGACGTGCTGGCCGATGGCGGCGACTGGATCGATGTGCGGGGGGTGCGCAAGCACGTCCAGGGCTATCTCAAGGACTTTCTGTTCGAACCCGGCCTGATCGATGCCAAAGTCGGCACGCTATCGGGCGGCGAGCAATCGCGGCTGCTGCTAGCGCGCGAATTTGCACGCAAATCGAACCTGCTGGTGCTCGACGAGCCGACCAACGACCTCGATCTGGAAACGCTCGACCTGCTTCAGGAAGTGATCGCCGATTACGACGGCACCGTGCTGATCGTCAGCCACGACCGCGATTTCCTCGACCGCACGGTCAATGTCACGCTGGGCCTCGACGGCAGCGGCAAGGTCGATGTGGTCGCGGGCGGCTATGCCGACTGGGAAGCGCGGCGGGCGGCGGATCAAAAGACCCCCAGCTCCGCTCGTATCGAGCGAAGCCGGGACACCCCCGCGCCACCTCAGACGCCGCGCAAAGGCAAACTGACCTATAAGGACCAGCGCGACTACGACCTGCTGCCAGGCCAGATCGAGAAGTTCGACGCGGCGATCGCGCGCGACGAGGCCGCACTCCACGACCCCGCGCTGTATGCCGCCGATCCAGCCAAATTCGCCACGTTGACCAACGCGATCGACCGGGCGCGGGCGGACAAGGACGCGGCAGAAGAACGTTGGCTGGCCTTGGCTGAGTTGGTCGAGGGCTAAAAAGCCCCTCCGTCAGTCGGCAAGAAAGATGCCGACTGCCACCTCCCCATTTGGCTGCGCAAAATGGGGAGGAACTTTCGAACAATGCTCCTCCCTATTTTCGCTCTTGCGCAAATGGGGAGGTGGCGTTCGCGCAGCGAATGACGGAGGGGTCCCTCACCCCATCATCTTCAACCGCTCTGCGATCCGCTGGTCGATCCGCGCCTCCAGCGTCGACAGCGGCATCACCCCGTCGGCCAGCACTTCGTGGAACCACTTGAGGTCGAACCGCGGTCCTAGCGCGGCTTGCGCCTTGGCGCGGTTCTTGACCCATGCGGTGTGGCCGATCTTGTAGCTGCACGCCTGGACGTTCTGGGTGCAATACCGCTCGACCTCGCGCTGGCAGCGCGGCTGGGCAAAGCCGGTGGTCCTGACCATATAGTCGGTCGCCTGCTCGCGGCTCCAGCGCTTGTGGTGGAGCCCGGTGTCGATCACCAGTCGCGAGGCGCGGAACAGGAACGACTGGAGATAGCCCGCGCGTTCGATCCCCGAATAGGCGCCCAGTTCATCGGCCAGCTGTTCGGCATACAACGCCCAGCCCTCGCCGTACGACGAGATATAATTGTTGCGCAGCATCAACGGCAGATTGCCCGAAAGCTGGGCGATGCCGCCTTGCAGATGGTGCCCCGGAACCCCCTCGTGATAGGTCAGCGCGGGCAGCGAATACTTGGGCCAATCGCCTACGCTCTTGAGGTTGATCCAGTAAATCGCAGGGCGCGACCCATCGAGCGAGGCGCGGTTGTAGTATCCGTTCGACGCGCCATCTTGGATATCGACCGGCACGCTGCGAATTTCCAGCGGCTGCTGCGGGATCGTGCCGAACGCCTGCGGCAGACGCGCGTACATATCCTTGATCCCGATGTTGAGGCTGGCGATCAGCGCCTTTCGCCCTGCGTCGCTATCGGGATAGACCTGTTCGGGGCGCACGTTCAGCGCGGACAGCCGCTCGCCCACCCCGCCCTGGCTCATGCCCGCCGCTTGCAAAATCGTATCGAGCTGCGCGGTAATTTCGGCCACCTGCTCGAGTCCGAGCTTGTGGACCTCGTCGGGAGATAGCGCAGTCGTAGTCGCCTGCTCGAGCGCGGCGGCGTAAATCTCTTCGCCGCGCGGCAGTCGCCATGCGCCATCGCCCGGCGCGGTTGTGCGGCGCAGAGCTTCCATCAGCGCGATCTGGCGATCGAGCGCGGGGTACACGGCCTTGTTAACGATCTGCGCGGCGCGCGCCTGCCAATCGCCCGCGATACCCTTGGCCGCAGCCCGCCTGGCCAGCGACTGGACCAGCCCGCTGCCCTCAGCCTGCTGGCCGCGCAGCTTGTTCAACTGGCCTAGAGTAAGGTCGATCGACCAGCCAGGCGCGACGAACCCGCGGCGGGCTTCGGCCTTTTGCTCGGCGGTTTCTTCATCGAGCGAACGCGCGAATGCCGAGAGACGCGAGAGGTATGCATCTGCATCGCTGGCGGTGGCGATGGTGTGCTCCGCGTTGAGAAAATCGGGGATCGAGAAGTACCCGCCGCCCTGCTGGAAGATGCGGTAAGGCCGCTGCGTCGAACCGATCCCGAAGCGATCGAACGCGATTGTTCGCTGTTGGAACTGGTACAGGGCAAGATCGCGGTTGCGTTTGCCGGTGGTGCTGAGCGAGGCGACCGGGATCGCCTTGACCTTGCTGGCCCACCGCTTGGATTCCGCCACGCGCTGCGTTTGCCAGGCGCGCGTTGCGGGCGAGAGGCGATACTTGAGCGCGGCGTTAGCGCCCTTGTCGAGGCCGAGCGAGGTCGCCTCCTCCGGGTTCTTGGCGATGCTGTCGTAAAACGCGCTGTCGAGCGTGGCGGTGAGCCCGGCGTCGCCGACCGGTGCGACTTTGGCAAAGGCGCTGTTGGCGCTGGCGGCAAGCGCGGTGGCGCTGGTGGTGGCGATGAAGGTGCGACGGTCCATGGTGTGCGATCCCGAATTATCGTTGCAATTGAGACTGGTGGTGCAGCGCAATCGAGCTTTTCGCAAGCTGGATCGATCAAAAACTCACCCGATTCGATAGAAATCTGCGACCCGGTCGAGCGCCAGGCGCAGTACCAGCTTGCCGCTGCGCACCGGCCAGGCGAGTGCCTTTTCGGCAACCGGAAGGCTTTCCCCCGCACAGGCGACACGCCACAGCACATCGGCGAGGCCTGGCCCGGCGCTCGCTATCGCCGCATCGAACCGCGCCTTTGCGGCAATCTGGCGTTCGCCCGGGGTCAATCCCGCATCGCCGCTGCCGCGGATTCGCACCGCGTCCCATCGCATCGTTACCGACGGCGCAAGCTGGGCGCGCTCGTAATCGGCGCGCAGGCGCTCGCCCGCATCGAGCTGGCGATCGCTGAGGTGGCCACGTACGTGGAGCCAGGTAAGCGGGGATTCGCCCAAGTTGACCGTTACGCTGCGCCGTCCGCGCCGCGCCGCGGGATCGCAGGTAGCCCGCCGCGGGCCTTCGGAGGTGAGTTCGCGTTCGACGAGGGTGCGGGTCATGCGCTGGCTCCTGTGGCAGGTGGACCCGATTCGCTTGCCAAACGTACCAAACTGTAGGAAAGTAAAAACCGATCCGGTTAAAGGAACTTGTCCATGATCAATCGCATCCGCGACGTTCGCAAGCACAAGCGCATGACCCTGGCGGACGTCGCCGCGCGCTGTTCGCCGCCGACGACGGCGCAAACCATCGGGCGGCTTGAGACGGGAATGCGCAACCTCTCGCTCGACTGGATGAACAAGATTGCCGCCGCGCTGGGGGTCGAACCCGAACTGCTGGTGCGGCGAGACCGAGACGAAAGCGCACAGCTTGTCGCCCGGCTCGGCGAAAGCGGCGCCGAAGCGCTGACCAAGCCGATGGACGCGCTGTTGCCAAGCGCGCTGGGCGGCGAGGCGCCGCTGCTGGCGATGGCGGTGGATGCCAGCGCGGGCGAATACCGCAGCGGCGACCAGGTCTGGCTGCGGAAGTTCGAACCCGGCGAATTCGCCCGCGCGCTCAACCGTGATGTCCTCGCCCCGCGCCCCTCCGGGCGGTTCGCGTTCGGGCGGATGATCGACCGCCAGGGCAGCCGCATCGCCCTGCTTCCCCCCGGCCCCGGCCAGCGCCAGGTGGTGATCGACAGCCCGGCGTGGCTGGGGGTGGCCGAGATGCTGGTGCGAAAGTTGTGATGACGGCGGGGCGGGGGTTTGGGGCGATCCTTCGACAGGCTCAGGATGAGCGGCTCTTTAATCTTGGATCAAGAAAAAGACCCGCTCATGCTGAGCTTGTCGAAGCACGCACGCCAACCCCAGCCCCATGACCCGCCGCGTCCTTAGCATCGCCACCTTATACCCCAATGCCGAGCGCCCGATCTTTGGCACGTTCGTGGCGCGCCAGTTCGAGGCGCTGGCGGAACGCGGCGATTGGGAGGTGACGGTGATCAACCCGATCGGCCTGCCCCCGGTGGCTGCCGGGCGCTATGCCGCGCTGGCGCGGGCGGCGGCCGATGGGGTCGAGAACGGCGTCACGGTGCTGCGCCCGCGATTCCCGTTGATCCCGGCGCTCAGCGCGCGGTGGAACCCGTCGCTGATCGCGCGCGCCGTGCTGCCGATCGCACGTCGCCTCCACGCGACACGCCCTTTCGATCTGATCGATGCGCAGTTCTTTTATCCCGATGGCCCCGCCGCGGCGAAAGTCGCGCGGGCGCTGCGCCTGCCGCTGTCGATCAAGGCGCGCGGGGCAGATATCCATTACTGGGGCACGCAAGGGTTTGCCCGGCGGCGGATGCTCGACGCCGCGAGCCAGGCGGCGGGGCTGCTAGCGGTGTCGCAAGCGCTCAAGATGGACATGGCCGCGCTGGGGATGCCGGGCGAGGCAATCACGGTGCATTACACCGGGCTGGATCGGGCGAAGTTTCACGTGCGCAGCCGCGCTGCGTCGCGTGGCGAAATCGCGTCTCTGGGCGTACCGCAGGACGGCCGCCTGCTGGTGACCGTCGGCGCGCTGATCCCGCGCAAGGGCCAGGCCCTGGCGATCCGCGCGCTGGCGCTGCTACCCGGCGACGTCCGGCTGGCATTGGCCGGAACCGGCGCCGATGCGGGGATGCTCTCGGCGCTGGCGCTGGAACTCGGCCTTGGCGAGCGGGTCCATCTGCTCGGCTCGGTCCGCCACGATGCGCTGCCGCAACTGCTGTCCGCCGCCGACACCATGGTCCTGCCCGCCGCCAGCGAAGGCCTCGCCAACGCCTGGGTTGAGGCGCTGGCCTGCGGCACGCCGATCGTGATCGCCGACGCCGGCGGCGCGCGCGAGCTGGTCAGTTCGGCTGAAGCCGGCCAGATCGTGGCGCGGAACCCAGAAGCAATTGCTGCGGGGGTTGTCGAGGTGCTGGCCGCGCCGCCAGCGCAGAAGGCCGTCGCGGCAACGGTGGAACGGTTCAGCTGGGAGGCCAACGCGGCGGCATTGGTCGGTTATTACGAAAAGCTGATTGGCTGAGTCGCGCCACCGAAAACTAAACAAAATCCGCTCATCCCGAGCGAAGTCGAGGCTTCCAAGGTTGCAGATTCTCGGCTTCGCTCGAATAGGGTCCCTCGACTTCGCTCGGGATGAGCGGGGTTGGTTCAGATTTAAGGCTGGCCGCTCTAACCCCGGGCGCGCGCTGCGGCTTCCTGCTTGTCCACTGCGGTTTCGCCGGGGACAAAGCTGCTGCCCGTGACCTTCAGCCAGATCAGGATCGGTGAGGCCATGTAGATCGAGCTGTATGTGCCGACGAAGATGCCCAGGGTAATCGCCGCAGTGAATCCGAAGATCACGTTGGGGCCGAACAGCAGCAGCGCCAGCAGCGTGATCAGCACCGACGATGAGGTGACGATCGTGCGCGATAGCGTTTCGTTGACCGACAGATCGAGCAGTTCGGGCAGGGGCATCCGCCGGTACTTGCGCAAGTTCTCGCGAATCCGGTCATAAACCACGATCGTGTCGTTGAGCGAATACCCCATCAGGGTGAGCAGCGCGGCAACGATGTTGAGGTCGAATTCCATCTGGGTGAGCGCAAACAGGCCCAGGGTCAGCGTCACATCGTGGGCCAGTGCGAACAGCGCGCCGACACCGAACTGCCATTCGAAGCGGATCCAGATGTAGATCGAGATCGCAAACATCGCCGCCAGCAGCGCGGTCATCCCGGTGCGGAAGAGTTCGCCCGAGACTTTGCCTGATACCGAATCGACCCCGTCGATCCGCACGTCGGGATGCGCGCTGCGGATCGTCGCGGTGATCTTGCGCGCCATCGCGTCGGACAGCCCTGGATCGGCGACGGCGCCTTCGGGCAGCCGCATCCGGATCGAGATTTCGTTGGGCTTGCCGAACGTCTGGATGATCGGCTCGCCATAGCCCAGCGCCCCGATCTGCTCGCGCAACTGGGCAACAGGCGCGGTCGCGCTCTGCGTAAAAGTCGTGCGGATCATCTGGCCGCCGACAAAATCGACCCCCAGGTTGAGCCCCTTGGTGAACACCAGGGTCAGGCTGGCGGCCATCAGCAGCAGGCTGATGATGTAGAACGGCACCCGCCAGCGCAGGAAGCGGATGTTGGTATCGTCGGGGACGAGCTTGAGCAGTTTCATCGATCGTGCCTTACAAAACCAGATCGGTCGGCCGCGACTTGCGCAGCCAGTGGGCGACCCACATCCGGGTCAGCGTCACCGCAGTGAACACCGATGTCGCGATGCCGATGATCAAAACCACCGCGAACCCCTTGATCGGGCCCGATCCGAACAGAAACATCAGCACCGCGGCGATGAGGTTGGTGATGTTGCCATCGAAGATCGCGCTGCGCGCTTCCTTGTAGCCGAACTCGACCGCCTGGACGACCTTGCGTCCGCGTTTGCGTTCCTCGCGGATGCGCTCGTTGATCAGCACGTTGGCATCGACCGCCGCGCCGATCGTCAGCACGAACCCGGCGATCCCGGGTAACGTCAGGGTGGTGTTGGCAACCGCCATGATCCCCAGGATCATCAGCGTGTTGAGGATCAGCGCGCAGCAGGTGTACACCCCGAACCGGCCATAGGTGACCAGCATGAAGGTCATCAGCGCGATCGTGCCGATGCCCATCGCGATCATCCCCTTGCGGATCGAATCTGCGCCCAGATCGGGGCCGACGGTGCGTTCCTCGACCACCTTGAGGTCGACTGGCAACGCGCCCGAGCGAAGCGAGATCGCCAGCCGGTTGGCGGTCTCGACGGTGAAGCTGCCCGAAATCTGCGCGCTGCCGCCCAGGATCGGCTCGTTGATATTGGGCGCCGAGATCGCCTTGCCATCGAGGATGATCGCGAACGGGCGGTTGACGTTTTCGGTGGTCAGCCGCGCAAACTTGGCGCCGCCTTCGGAATTGAAGGTGATGCTGACGACCGGCGCGTTGGTCTGCGGCTCGAAGCTCTGCTGGGCGTTGGTCAGCTGATCGCCCTTGATCCCGCCGAGCCGCTTGACCGCGATCGCGGTCTGGCCCTGCCCGGCCTGGGCATCGGCAAACGGCACGATCTGGCTGCCCGGCGGGGCGATCCCCTGCGCGACGTCGCTAGGGATTGCGGTGGTATCGACCAGCTTGAATTCCAGCTTGGCGGTCTGCCCGAGCAGCGCCTTGAGCGCCGAGGGATCCTTGAGCCCCGGCACCTGAACCACGATCCGCTGCGCGCCCTGACGGATGATCGTTGGCTCGCGCGTGCCCAGCGCGTCGATCCGCTTGCGCACCACTTCGGTGGCGGTGTCCATTGCCTGGGTGATCGCGAGATCGATCCCGGCCTGGGTCGGGGTCAGGACGAAGCGGTTGCCGTCGACGACCTGAATGTCCCAATCGCGCTGCCCGGTGAGGCCCGCGCCGGTGGTAAGCGGCAGCACCTGTTCGCGCGCGGCATCGACTTGTGCGGGATCGGGGACGACGAACGAGAGCGCACCGTTGCGGTTGGAAATCTCGCCGACCTGGATCCGCGGCTGTGCGGCGCGGAACCGCTGGCGGACGCTTTCCTCCATCGTTTCGAGCCGCTGGCGGCCGACCTGGCTGGCGTCTGCCTCGAGCAGGATGTGGCTGCCCCCGGCGAGGTCGAGGCCGAGGTTGACCTTGGGGTTGGGCAACACCGAGGGCCAGCCGATCCCGGCAACGCTGGCGATCGAGGGCAGCGCGGCGGCAGCGCAAAGCAGCGCCACGGCCCAGAGCCAGATGACCTTCCAGCGGGGAAAATCGAGCATGGAGAAACTTTCAACCAGGTGTCACGCCGCGTCCGCGCGGTGGCGAAGGGCAGCGGAGGATGCGCTCAATCGTTGGCAGGCTGGGTTCCGCCCGGGGGCACGATATCGCCGATGGTCGATTTGACCGCCTTGACCTTGACGTTGGGCGCCAGTTCGAGATCGACGTAATGCTCGTCGACCCGCAGGACTTTTGCGATAAGTCCGCCCGCGGTGACCACCTGATCGCCCTTTTTCAGACCCGCGACTTTGGTCTGGTGGTCTTTTTGGCGGCGCATCTGCGGGCGGATGATCAGGAACCAGAAGATCGCCCCCATCGCCACCAGCGGCAGGAACTGAAGCCACGCGGGGGGAGAAGCGGGAGAGGCAGCGGCGGCGGCCGATGACAGGACTAGCAGGGGCGACGAAATAGACATCGGAACTTTCGAGTGAGCGGATAATTGGTGGGCGCAAGCCCGGAATTGCGGGGGCCAGAGCGATCCTGACGCAGCCAGCGCGCGCCTAGCAGCAATGCCACGGCAAGGCAATCGAACGCCTCTTGCGCTGCCTTGCCAACACTCACCCCCCGGCCTATAGCGCCCCTCCCCGGGCCGCGCCACGCGTAGCCCGGCCGGTCGGGACGTAGCGCAGCCTGGTAGCGCATCACACTGGGGGTGTGGGGGTCGGAGGTTCGAATCCTCTCGTCCCGACCAATTTTCAACTACGCCGCGAGCGCAATTCCCGGACGGAGCCGCAACTGTCGGCACAGTTGCCACAACATCAGCGTCAGGCTCAGCGACAGCCCTGCAAGCAATAGCAGACCGGCTCGAAAATCGCCGCTGGCGTCCTTGAGCACGCCCCACGCGAACGGGGTGACGAACGCGCCAATCTGCGACAGCGTGTTGATCGCCGCCGCGCCGACCGCCAGTTCGCGCACCGAAAGCAGTTCAGCCCAGCCCGACGAGGTCAGCATCGGGATCGCGAAGCAGGCGGTGGCGAAAACCAGGTATGCCGCGACCGTGACCGCCGCCGAGGGCGACAGCGCCAGCACCACGAACGCCAGGGTCAGCAGCACGCTGTAGACCAGCGCATCGGGAAAGCGGGAATTGCGGCGGTCGGCCGAATTACCTGCCCAGATCATCACGCCTGCACCCAGCAGCCCGCCGAAACTTACGATCCACCCGACGGTGCCGGTACTCAGCCCGGTCGCCGAAGTCAGCACCAGCGGCGCATTCAGGATCAGCGTGGTAATCGCGCCGATCAGCAGCAGCCCCAGCGCGCCGAGCTGGAGCACGCGCTGGTTGCTCAGCGCGGCGAGCAGCCCGTCGTGGCGCGGATCGCCGATCTGCGCCTGCTCGCGCGCCAGTTCGCCATCGATCCAGCACTTTTCGGCGTCGTTGAGCCAAGCCGCATCGGCGGGCCGTTCGGGCAGGAACCGCCACACCAGCAGCCCGACCAGCACCGAAGGCAGACCCTGAACGAGGAACAGCCACTGCCAGCCGCGCAAGCCCGCAGTCCCGTCAAGCGCCAGCAGCCAGCCCGAAACTGCGCCGAGCAGCACCGACGACAGCGGGCTCGCCACATAGAAACGGCTGACCGCACGGCCGCGGTGGCAGGCTGGAAACCAGTGCGAGAAATAGAAGATCACACCTGGATAGAAACCCGCCTCCGCCACCCCGAGCAGGAACCGCACGGTGTAAAACTGCCCCGGCGTCGCCACGAACATCATCGCCGCCGACAGCAGCCCCCACGTGACCATGATCCGCGCCAGCCAAGCGCGTGAACCATAACGCACCGCCATCAGGTTTGACGGCACTTCGAATAGCGCGTAACCGAGGAAAAACAGGCCCCCGCCCAGGCCATAGACCGTGGCGCTGAACCCCAGATCGGCGTTCATCCGCGCCGCCGCGAACCCGACATTGACCCGATCGGTATAGGCACACAGATAAGCCAGCGCGATCAGCGGGACGATCCGCCACAACGCCTTGTGC